>DATBXG010000589.1:0-3687 GCA_036514415.1 Paraburkholderia sp. | reverse complement strand
GCCGTGCACAGCGGCGTACACTCGCCCAACCGCTCGATCTCGATTGGCGACGGCCGTCACGTGCCGCCCGTGCAGGTCGCGATCGATGCCGTCGATCGCGTTTATCCCGCGCGCGACCGCAGCGCATCCACGCAACCGCCGCCCGCCTGCGCCGCCTGAACCTTTGCGGTTCGGCACGCGCTTTCCCAGCGGTTACCGCAGTGTCTGCCCGCGGGCAGACACTGCGGGTTCCGAGCGAGAAACCTGGCGAATCAATGCATCGACGGCAAGGCGGCGCGGTGCATCAAATCATCTCAAGGCAGCAACACAGTCGACCCAGTGGTGCGCCGCGCTTCGAGTTCGGCGTGCGCCTGGCCGACATCCTTGAGCGCATGGCGCTGGTTGATCGACGTCTTCACCTTGCCCGAGGCGACCACTTCGAACAGCTCGGCAGCCATCGACTCGTAGTCGGCGCGCTTCGCGATATAGGTGAAGAGCGTCGGGCGCGTGAAGAACAGCGACCCACGACCCGCGAACTCCGACGAATCGATCGGCGGCAGCGGCCCCGACGCATTGCCGAAGCTCACGAACAGGCCGAGCGGCGCGAGACAGTCCAGCGATTTCGTGTAGGTGTCCTTGCCGATCGAGTCGTACACCACGGGCACGCCCGCGCCGTTCGTGATCTCGCGCACACGCGCCGTGAAGTCCTCGCGCGTGTAGACGATGGGATGGTCGCAGCCGTGCGCCTTCGCGATCGCGGCCTTCTCGTCCGAGCCCACGGTGCCGATCACGGTCGCGCCCAGCGCCTTCGCCCACTGGCACACGAGAAGGCCCACGCCGCCCGCCGCTGCCTGGATGAGGATGGTGTCTCCGGCCTTCACGCGATACGTGCGGCGCAGGAGGTATTGGGCGGTGAGACCTTGCAGCATGATCGAGGCCGCCGCTTCGTCGCTGATCGCATCGGGCAGCTTGATCACCTGGTCGGCGCGCAGCACGCGCTCCTGCGCATAGGCACCCGGCGGACGCGCGACATAAGCCACGCGGTCGCCCACTTTCAGCGCGCTCACGCCCTTGCCCACCGCCGTCACCTCGCCGGCAGCCTCCATGCCGAGCCCGGCGGGCAGCGGCTGCGGATAGAGCCCCGTGCGGAAGTACACGTCGATGTAATTCAGGCCGCACGCGCTCTGGCGCAAACGCACCTCGCCCTCGCCCGGCTCGCCCACGTCGACGTCCACCCACTTCATCACTTCGGGGCCGCCGGTCTTGTCGTAACGGATTGCCTTGGTCATCACGTCTCCTTGGTGTTGTCCTGGCTGCTTGTCTCGCTGCTGGCTACATGGCCCGCGCCTCCGACGGCGTCCTTCTGGCGCAGCGTCAGCACGTCGAGGAGCATGCGTGCCGTCGAGATGTTCGTGGCGCACGGCACGTCGTGCACGTCGCAGGCGCGCACGAGCGCGTTGATGTCGGGTTCGTGCGGCTGCGGGGTCATCGGGTCGCGCAGGAAGATCACGATGTCGACGTTGCCTTCGGCGAGACGCGCTCCGATCTGCAGGTCGCCGCCGTGCGGCCCCGAAAGCATGCGCTCGACGTTCAGGCCGGTCGTGGCCTCGATGCGCGAGCCGGTCGTGCCGGTGGCGATGATCTCGCAGTGACGCAGCGTATCGACGTATTCGCCCGCCAGCTTGACGATGTCTTCCTTCTTGTGGTCGTGCGCGATCAGTGCGACTCGGGTTGGCATGGCGTACAGCTCCTTGATGTGAGGGTTGCGTGCGTGGTTGTCGCGATGCGGCGCAAAAGGCGCCGCATCGGGTTATTCATATTCAGTAAGTGCCCGGATAAGCCCCGCCGTCGATCAGCCAGTTCTGCCCGGTGATATAGCCCGCGTGAACGCTGCACAGGAACGCGCAGGCGCGGCCGAATTCCTCCGGCGTGCCGAAGCGCCCGGCCGGAATCGTCTTGATGCGGCGCGCACGCGCTTCTTCTTCCGAAATGCTGCTCGCCTTCGCCTGCGCGACGATGGTGGCCTGGATGCGGTCGGTGTCGAACGCGCCCGGCAGCAGGCTGTTGATCGTGACACCCGTGGCCGCGACCTGGCGCGCCACGCCCGCGACGAAGCCCGTGAGGCCCGAGCGCGCACCGTTCGAGAGGCCGAGCACGTCGATGGGCGCCTTCACCGAGGAGCTCGTGATGTTGACGATGCGCCCGAAGCCGCGCGCGATCATGGCGTCGACGGTGGACTGGATCAGTGCGATCGGCGTGAGCATGTTCGCCTCGAGCGCCGCGATCCAGGCCTCGTGCGTGTACTTCCGGAAGTCGCCCGGCGGCGGCCCGCCCGCATTGTTCACGAGGATGTCCGGCGACGGACACGCCGCGAGCGCCGCGGCCCGGCCCGCCTCGGTGGTGATGTCGCAAGCCACCGCCGTCACGTCCACGCCCGTGCTCCTGCGGATATGCGCTGCGGTTTCCTCGAGCGTCTGCGCCGTGCGCGCGACGATCGTCACGTTGACGCCTTCGGCGGCAAGCGCCTCGGCGCAACCGCGCCCGAGGCCCTTGCTGGCTGCGCACACCAGCGCGGTGCGTCCTGCAATGCCCATGTCCATCGTATTCGTGTCCTTTTTGCGTGGATGACCGTCATGTGACAAGGCGGGCGCGCCTGAGCCTGCTGCCACGCCATGCCGCGCCGCCGTGCAATCTTTTTGCGATTCTAGAAGAATCGGGCGCGGCGCGTGGAAGGCGCTTTCCCGCCCGCTCCCCAGCCCGCCTTCCGCGCCCGCATCCCCGCCCGCTCCTCCCACTCAGTTCCCTCTTGGCTCCCGCCCAGTTCCCGTATACTTGCGCCTGTAGCGCGGCCCGGCGCCCTCGCAAGACTTGAGCGCTTGCCGCGCGCGGCGGGCCGTGCTCGCCGCAACCGCGCAGCCCGGGCACGCCGCTCCGGACTCGCGCGGCAGCGGCACGACCGATTCCCCGATTCCCTTGCAGCCTGGTACGCCCCGTCATGACACAGGACAGCCGTTTCCCGAATCTCTTCATCCTCGATCACCCGCTGATCCAGCATAAGCTCACGCACATGCGCGACAAGGACACGTCCACGCGCACGTTCCGCGAGCTGCTGCGCGAGATCACGCTGCTGATGGGCTATGAAATCACGCGCGCGCTGCCCATGACCACGCGGCGCGTGCAAACGCCGCTCGTCGAGGTCGACGCGCCCGTGATCGCGGGCAAGAAGCTCGCCATCGTGCCCGTGCTGCGTGCGGGCGTGGGGATGTCGGACGGCCTGCTCGAGCTGATCCCGTCGGCGCGTGTGGGCCACATCGGCGTGTATCGCGCCGACGACCATCGCCCGGTCGAGTATCTCGTGCGCCTGCCCGACCTCGAGGACCGCACCTTCATCCTGTGCGATCCGATGGTCGCCACGGGCTACTCGGCGGCGCACGCCATCGACGTGCTCAAGCGCCGTGGCGTGCCCGGCGAGCGCATTCTCTTCCTCGCGCTCGTGGCGGCGCCCGAAGGCGTGGACGTGTTCCAGACCGCCCACCCGGACGTGAAGCTCTACGTGGCCTCGCTCGACTCGCACCTCAACGAGCACGCGTACATCGTCCCGGGCCTCGGCGACGCCGGCGACCGGCTGTTCGGCACGAAGAACTAAGCCAGCGGCGCGCACGGGCGCTCGCCCACGCCGCTCGCCCACGCCGCTCGCCCACGCCGGTC
>DATBXG010000588.1:0-2514 GCA_036514415.1 Paraburkholderia sp. | reverse complement strand
CGCATCATGCGCGGCGTGCACGGCGCGATCGACGAGTTCGGCGCTCGCGTGCTCCTGCCAGCCGATCGTTTCGCCCGTGGAGGCATTGCAGATGCGCGAACACTCTTCGCTTTCAGCAGCGGAAAACGTTGTGCCCGCAATCAACGCGGCGGGCAGAACGAAAGCCTGGCTTTCGATGCCGCTACCGGAATTCGTAGCCATGTCGGTTCTCCTTGCGTCCTAGCGGTAAGCCACGCCGGGCATGATGCAGAGCATTTCGAAGGCGAGATTCGCGCCCACGAGCGCAGTCGTGCCGGCCTGATCATACGGTGGCGAAACCTCCACGAGATCGGCGCCCACCACGTTGAGCCCCCTCATGCCGCGCACGATTTCGAGGCCCTGATGGACGGTGAGCCCGCCCACCTCGGGCGTGCCGGTGCCGGGTGCGAAGGCGGGATCGAGCCCGTCGATGTCGAAGCTCAGGTACACGGGCGTGTCGCCCACGCGTGCGCGCACCTCTTCCATGAGCGGCGCGAGCGAGCGGTTCCAGCAGGCCTCGGCCTGGACCACCGTGAAGCCCTGCTTGCGGCACCAGTCGAAGTCTTCCGCGTGGTAGCCGGTGCCGCGCAGGCCGATTTGCGTGACCTTGTCGCATTGCAGGAGGCCGTCTTCCACGGCGCGGCGAAACGGCGTGCCATGCGCGATCTTTTCGCCGAACATGGTGTCGTTCACGTCGGCATGCGCATCGATGTGGACGACGGCGACCTTGCCGTACTTCTTGTGCAGCGCGCGCAGAATCGGCCACGCAATCGTGTGATCGCCGCCGAGCGTGATGGGGCGGCAGCCCGTCGCGACGATGCGGTCGTAAGCGGCTTCGATCAGGCGGATCGAGTCCTTCAGATCGTACGGATTCGTTGCGACGTCGCCGATATCGGCCACCTGCAGCGAATCGAAAGGCGCCGCGCGCGTGGCCATGTTGTAGGGGCGCAGCAGCACCGATTCCGAGCGGATCTGGCGCGGCCCGAATCGCGCGCCGGACCGGTTCGATGTGCCGATGTCGAGCGGCACGCCCACGAAGCAGACGTCGAGCCCTTCCGTGGTCTCGGCCTGCGGCAGGCGCATCATGGTGGCGATGCCGCCGAACCGCGGCATCTCGTTGCCGCCCAGCGGCTGGTTGAACGGGCGCTCCATCTGACGAGTCTCCGATCGTTAGAGTCGAATCGATCGGGCGATGGTAGGGGAGATCCCGCGCGGCCAAATATTGAAGTTGAGATGTTTACATCGATGCCGGTCGATGTATGCGCATCCTTAATTGGGTAGACGGCACGGGTAACCGGCCGGCGTTCAAACCGCTGCGTGGCCCCAGGCGATGAGTTCGCGCTTGGTGCGCACGCCCAGCTTCGCGAAGGCGCGCTTCACGTACGACTCGGCGGTTGCCACCTGCACGCCCAGAATCTGCGCGGCTTCGGGCACGGTCTTGCCCGTGATGAGGTGTGCGCAGGTTTCATATTCGCGCCTGGAGAGGTGAACGCCGTCTTGCGCAATGCGCGCGTCGAACTGCGCGAGCGGATGCATGAACGGGGCCGCGTGGGCAATGCGCCGGGCGGCGCTCGTGGAAGCATGGAGTTCGAGCAGCGGAAACAGAAACTCGCTCACGTTGCGAAATCGGTTCATTTCCACGAGCGTAAACGGCGGCTCGCGCAGCGCGCGTTCGAGCGCGATGGAGTGCTGGGCATGGCGCGTGCCGCGCGCGAGCACGCATTCGTGGGCGATGCGCGCCTCGTCGAAGAGGCGCTGGCGGAACTCGCCCGGCGGAATGGCGCCGATATCGCGCACCACGAGCATCGTGCCGATCTTGCCACGAATGCCGGCGAAGAGCGGATCGCTTTCGTAGAACCGATCGTAATAGAGCGTCATCACGTCCGAGATCGTGTTCGCATCCATTCCGACCCCGCCGCTGCCGATCCATTCGCAGCGAAAGCCCGTGGGCATCGTGCTGTCGACGCGCGAGCGCTCGATATGGACCACATTGACGGGCACGACCTCGTTGAGCAGCAGCGTGAGGCGCGGCACGAAATCGGGCGTGCCGACAGCTTCGATCACGTTGCCGAGGGTCTTGAACGAGAGCGGAAAGTTGGGCTGATCGCGGTTGATCTGGGGTACGTTGGGCAGCATGGCGCGCCCCTTCGTGAAGGCCGGTTCATTATAGCCGAAGGGATTTGGCCGCCAAAAAGCGGGTGCGGCGGGGGGCGAATGACCACAAAACGGCGGCGAAACGCAGCTTGCCCCCCCTGAGGGGGGGCATACCGCGGCCGCGCCAATCGGTAACTTTGGTGTCACCCAATCAACTCGAAACGACGCAAATGAGCAAACTGATTCAGGACATCGTGCCGCTGGGCGCTGGCATTGGCGAATTCACCAGGCTGGAGTTCGGCATGGACGAGAGCGACTGGCGCGCCACGGCCGGCAAGAACAGCAACTATGTGATTGGCTGGTGGGAAGGCAAGGTCGGCGCAGTGGACTTCCCCGCCACAA
>DATBXG010000587.1:0-6753 GCA_036514415.1 Paraburkholderia sp. | reverse complement strand
CTCGTCGCGCACGCACTGAGCGAGGAGGAAAAGCGCTCGACCGGGCTGCCGCTGGGCCTGATGGTGGATGCCTCGACCGGCCCCGCCGCGCGCGCGGGCGTGAGGCCCGGCGACGTCGTGCTGTCGTTCGACGACACGATGGTCGAATCGCAGGAGGAAGCCGCCGCGCTCGAAGCGAAGGCGACGAAAAGCATGTCGCTGCTGATCCAGCGTAACAATGCGCGCAGCTTCGTTGCCGTGAAGCTCAGGTGACGCTCAGGTAACGCCCAGGTGGCGCTCAGTGGCGATGTGATGGCGAGGGCGCGGCACAGCGGCATGCAAGCCGCAGCGCGCCGCGCCCGCCCCTCCAGCGTTCGGGCGCTCAGCGCGGCGTCAGTTGCGCATAGACGTCGTGCGCGAGCTGCAGCAGCGCCTTGCGGTCGATGCCGCCCGACAGCGCGTAGCCAAAGTCGCCATCCACCCAGTAGAACACGTTCACCGGACCGTCCTGGTACAGCTTGAACGCGGTCGTGTTGGCGCTCGTCTTGCGGTGCGAGATGCACAGCGTCACGCGCTCGCCGCGCGCGTTGTGATACATGAACTGCGCGACTTCGCCGCCGTCGTCGCCAGTCAGCAAACGCCCGCCCGAAAGCTCGAAGCCGCTCTTCGAGAGCATCGGCGCATGGACGTCGGTGCCGAGCCGGTTGGCGAGCCACTTCACGAAATCCTGCTCCTGGCTGTCGTCCATCGCGTCGGGCCGCGCGACCGTCGGCATGTAGACGACATGCGCGAGCGCCGCTTGCTGAGCGAAGCGCATGGAGCTGTCCGCGCTCACCGCGCGCAGTTCGCCGCCACCTGCCATCGCAGTTGCGCCGCCTGAGGCGCTCATGCCGCTCACGCCAAAGTGCATGCCCCAGCCGATTCCCACGCCCAGCACGAGCGTCGCCGCGAGGCCCGCGAAGCGCGGCCAGTTTGCCGCCGGACGCGCCGTTCGCACCGCCGGCGCCTCGGCCGCCGGCGCGGCAATGCGCAGGCGCGCGGGCAGCGGCTCGTCGAGCACGCGGTCATAGCGCTCGTGCAGCAGGTTGTTGAGCGCGAAGAAGTCGCTCGCGCGCGCGGCCAGCTCGGGGTTGCGCTCCAGCTCGCCCTCGACGTCGGCGCGGCGCGCCTCGGAAAGCGTGCCGTCCACGTAGGCGTGAATTTCGTCTTGCGTGACGGGATTGTTTTGCTCGCTCATCGCACCACCTTCAGATTCGCACGCGGGACGGAACCGGCCATGAGCGCGCGCAGCCGCTCACGTCCCCTCGACAGGCGCGACATGACCGTGCCGATCGGTATGTCGAGCGCCAATGCGACATCGGCATAGCTCATTTCCTCCAGCCCCACCAGCAGCACGACCTCGCGCTGCTCCATGGGCAGGCGCTGCAGCGCGTAGTCCAGATCGCGCACCTCGAGCGCGCTGGTTTGCGTGGCGGGCACGGCGTAATCGGTTTCGGGCACGCTTTCGTCGTCCACGGAAACATGCGCGCCGCGCGCCGCCGATTTGCGCACCTGGTTCACGAAGATGTTGTGCATGATCGTGAAAAGCCACGCGCGCAGATCGGTGCCCGGGCGAAACAGTTCCGTGCGGGCGATCGCGCGCTCGAGCGTGTCCTGCACGAGGTCGTCGGCCAGCTCGCGGTTGTTGATCAGCGCGCGCGCATAGCGTCGCAGGCGCGGCACGTGTTCTATCAGCTCGTCACGGATGTCCATCTTTCATCCTGGATTGCCGCAAGGTCGTTGCGCGGGTTGCGTCATCAAGTGCGTCATCAAGTGCCTTCACGATCCCTCGCCTGGCCATTGCCTTCATGCGGCGCCAGCGTCGCGAGGTCCGCCGCGCGCATCAGCCCGCGCGTTTGCGCGTTGCCCACGAGCACCCAGCGCGTGCCACGCTCTCGCCACATCAGGAGCCGCAGCGGCCCCGCGCGATGTGCGCTCCACTGCGGCGCGGCAGCCGCCAGCCAGGCGCGGCCCGCCAGCAGCACCACGCGCTCGCCGTCGCTGTTCTCGTAGATGTAGCGCTGCGCGCTCGCGAACGGCCCAACCTTCACCTCGCCGCCGCCGAGAAAGCGCAGGCCTGCCGGGCGGAAATCGAACGGCGGACGCGCCGCGCCTTCCGCCAGGGCCTCGGGCCGCGCGTTTTCAGCCTCCATGAGCGCCATGACCGCGGCGTTGTTCAACGTCTGCTGCGACGGCTCCGACACCGCGACCCACGCAAGCGCCGCGCCCGCCAGCGCAAGCGCGGCGGCGAGAGCGACAGCGTAGCGCAACACCCGCGTGCGCCGGGCCGGCGCGGTACGCAGCTGCCCGGCCTGCACCGCCGGCTCCGGATAGGCGTCGCGGATCTGCGCGTTGAGGCGCCGGTAAAACAGGATGCGGTGCCACTCGCCGGGCCGCCCCGCAAGATAGCGCCGCACGTGTGCCGCCCGCTCGCCGGCGAGTGTGCCGTCGCTATAGGCCTGGATATCGGTTTCGGAAACCGGCGGCTCGTCGAGCGGCCCGCGGAACTTCATGATCGTGCAGCGATGCTGGATGGGTGGCAATGCGGGGCTAACGCGCGGCGGGCGCGTGTTATTCCTCCGGGCCGCGAAATTCCTGTTTTGGGCCCCTCACCCCGCACATCGATTGCATCCGCATAAAAAAATGCCACATTACCCGCCCTGAATAATGTTCGAATTATTTCCTTACAAGCGCATGCGAGCATCACGCCCAACTGCCGCGCCCCCTGCGGCAGGTTCGTGATTTACGGGAATTCAAGTGAAAAATGCTGCTCGCCTCATCGCCTTGTCGTTAGCGCTGCAAGGTCTCGCCAATCAACCTTGTGCTGCGCAAAGCGCCCTCAACTACACCACGTCCTGGATCGGCAACAGCTTCGGCTTCGGCGACGGCAAGTGGATGCAGCAAGACGTTCAAGCCATTGCCGTCGCGCCCGACGGCACCGTCTACGCGAACGCGCCGTGGGACGAGAGCGGCAGCGAGATCGGCGTCTACGGCGGCGGCGACAAGCTCGCCGTGGGCGGCAACACGCACGGCTGGGGCAACGCGGGCGGCGACGCCATTGCCGTGAACAGCACCTACGTCTACGCCGCGATGTCGATCGGCAACCAGAGCAACGGACTCGTGGGCGCAGACTATCCGCCCGCCAACCAGACGTGGTTCGGCGTGACGCGCCGGCTGCGCTCGAACGTGGCGCAGGGCGCGCCGTTCGCGAGCGGCATTGGCAACAGTGCGAACGCGACGAAGAACAGCTTCCTGCGCGTGCTCGTCGCGCCCAGCAGCAGCGACAGCGCCGTGCGCGGCCTCGCCGCCACCGACAGCGAGCTTTACGTCGCCGATACGGCTGACAACCGCATCGTGGTCTACGACGCGCAGACGATGCGTCAGCTGCGCGCCTTCACGGTTCCTGCGCCGGGCCGCATTGCGCTCGCGAGCGACGGCACGCTC
The DNA here is from genome assembly GCA_036514415.1 of Paraburkholderia sp. Classification (GTDB taxonomy): domain Bacteria; phylum Pseudomonadota; class Gammaproteobacteria; order Burkholderiales; family Burkholderiaceae; genus Paraburkholderia. The sequence continues at coordinate 3,291 of DATBXG010000587.1, read as the reverse complement.
TGGGTGATCCAGGGGCTGCACGACGCGAGCGGCCCGAGCATCGGCCACTACCGCACCGACGGCACCGCGCTCAACGATGCGCCCGTGCTGCCCGCGGGCGCGGTGCCCACCGACCTCGCCTTCGCGCCGTCGGGCCAGCTCTCGATCGCCGACAACGGCCCCTCGCAGCAGATCCTGCTCTACGCCCGCACGTCCAGCGGCCAGATGGCGTCGGCCGGCGCGCTGGGCACACGCCAGGGGATCTTCCACGTCGTAGAGGGCGTGCCCGGCGACTGGCGCTTCAACGGCATCACCGGCATTGGCTACGACCAGGCGGGCAATCTGTACGTCGCGCAGAACGGCCAGGGGCCGCGGCCATACGGCACGGCGCTCGTGGGTCAGGGCGCGGTGCTCGAAAGCTATGCGATGGGCACGCGCACGCTCGGCTGGCGACTCTCCGGCCTCACGTTCGTCGACGCCGCCGCCTTCGACCCGGCCAACCCCGCGAACGTGTTTACCGGCTCGAAGCGCTTCACGCTCGACTACCGCCAGGCGCCCGGCAAGCAATGGACCTACGCGGGTTTCACGCTCGACCGCTTTGCCTACCCCGACGACCCCGCGCTGCATTCCACGCGCGGCGTGCGCGGCTCGCCCATGGTGCGCCGCTTCAATGGCCAGCCGTTTCTCTATACGCTCGACCAGTATGCGCACTACCTGAACGTCTACCGCTTCTCGCCCGCAACCGATGGCGAAGTCGCGATTCCCTCGGGCTTCCTCGCCCAGAATCCGCTGCCTGGCAACTGGCCCGCCGGTCAACCGTCGTACGGCGAGTGGATGTGGCGCGACGCGAACGGCGACGGCCGCGTGGACGCCAGCGAGATCACATCGAACCCGTCGACGGGCGCCACGGTCGGCAACGGCTACTGGTGGGTCGACACGCCGGGCAACGTGTGGCTCGCCACGCCCCTTTCGGGTATCCGCGAGATGCCGATGCAGGGGCTCGATGCGCACGGCAATCCGCAGTACACCTATGCATCGTCGAAGATGTTCCCGATGCCGGCGCCGTTCAACCGCCTTGCGCGCATCGTCTACGTGGCCGAGACCGATACGATGTACATCACCGGATTCACCGCAAGCAATCCGTGGAATGCTTCGCTCTGGAAGGAGGCCGGCCCGGTGCTCGCGCGCTATGACAACTGGTCGGGCGGCTCGCCCACGCTCACGTGGCAAGTCTCGCTGCCGTGGAACACGAGCAGCAGCCCGCAGGTGACCACGGTAGGGATTGCGGTAGCGGGCAACTATGTGTTCATCGCGGAGCTTTATACGCCGAAGATCGATGTGTACGACTCGCGCAGCGGTCAGCTGGTCGGCGCGATGACACCGGGTGCGAATGTGGGCGGCACCACGGGCTGGGTGGACATTTATATGGGCATGAGCGCCGCGCAGCGCGATAACGGGGATTATGTGGTGCTCGTGGAGGACGACGCGCGCGCCAGGATCCTCATGTACGACTGGACGCCGGGTTAAGGCGCCAGGACTTATTCCCGCCCCGACACGTGCGTGGAAAACGCCACGCGGTTGCGTCCATCGCGCTTGGCGCGGTACAGCGCCGCGTCGGCCTCCTCGATCAGCGCCGTTTCCGCCAGCCCCGGCACCGGCGTGAGCGTCGCCACGCCGATGCTGATCGTGAGATGTTCGCTCACCGCAGACCCCACATGCGGCAACCCGAGCGCCGCCACATCACGGCGCATTTTCTCGGCGAGCAGGCGCGCGCCGGCGCTCCCGGTGCCCGGCAGCACGACGGCGAACTCTTCGCCGCCGAAGCGCGCCACGAGGTCGCGAGGCTGGCGAATCTCGCGGCGGATCGTCGTCGCCACCGAACGCAGCACGTTGTCGCCGGCCACGTGGCCATAGGTGTCGTTATAGGGCTTGAAGTAGTCCACGTCGATCATCAGCAGCGAGACTTCGGTGCCCTCGCGCTGCGCGCGCTTCCACTCGACGCTCAGGAATTCGTCGAGATAGCGGCGGTTCGAAAGGCCCGTTAGACCATCCGATTGCGTCAGGCGCCGCAGTTCCAGATTCGCCCTGAGCAGCTCCTGCTGCGAGCGCCGCAGCGCACGATATGCCTCGTCGCGCTGAAGCATGTTCAAGTAGGACCGCGAATGATATTTCACTCGCGCGATGAGCTCGATGCTATCGGGCAGCTTGACGAGATAATCGTTTGCGCCCGAGGCGAACGCCGCGCTCTTGATGGCAGGCTCTTCCTTGGTGGATAGCACGATGATCGGCACGTCGCGGGTCGCTTCGTTGGCGCGATAGGCACGCACGAGCGTGAGACCATCGGTGCCCGGCATCACGAGGTCTTGCAGAATCACGGTCGGACGCACTTCTTCGGCGGTGCGCACCGCCTGGTCGGGATGTGCGCAGTAGTGGAAGTCGATCTCGCGCTCGCTCGCGAGCGCCCGGCGCACGGCCTCGGCCACGATCGCCTGGTCGTCGACGAGCAGCACCATCATCGGCATCTCGGCGGCGGGCAGCGTTTGTTCGAGCGCGCTGCGCACGGCCTCCAGCGCGATGGCAAGCGAGGCGTCGTCGGGTCCAGCGCCGATGCCTGCTGCGAGGCCGGTGCTGCCCGCATCGTCGGTGCTGGCTGGAAGAGTGGGCTTCTCGGTCATGATGTCGGTCGCGTATCGTGTGGCTGGCGTCTAGCCGGCAAATTGAAGCGGTGGTTTCACCCGGCTCGCAAGCTCGGGGGCGATGGCGGAAAGCGGCAGGATCGCGCGCGCGGCGGAGAGCGCGGCCGCCGCCTTCGGCATGCCGTATACGGCGCTCGTCGCCTCGTCCTGCGCGATGGTGTGCCAGCCCTTGGCGCGCATCGCCTTCAACCCAATTGCGCCGTCACGCCCCATGCCCGTGAGCAGCACGCCGATCGCCTCGCCCGCCCAATGCTCGACGAGGCTGTGAAAGAACGTATCCACGGAGGGGCGGTATGGCGTGTCGGCCGGCTCGCGAGTGTACGCGAGCATGCCGGGCGCTGTCATGCGCAAATGATCGTTGGTCGCGGCGAGCAGCGCGCAGCCGGGCGCCGGCCGCTCGCCTTCGAGCGCGATGCGCACGGTGAGCGGCGTCTGGCCGTCGAGCCACGCAGCCATGCCCGCGGCGAACGACTGGTCCACGTGCTGCACGATCACGATGCCCGCGCCGAAACTGGCCGGCAGCGCGCCGAGCACGGCGGCGAGCGCGCCGGACACGCGGCCAATCTGCTCGATTTTCGCGAGCAGCAGGTCCATCGTGCGGCGGGCGTCGGGGCCG
>DATBXG010000586.1:0-7945 GCA_036514415.1 Paraburkholderia sp. | reverse complement strand
AACGGCTCGCGAGCCGCGCCCTGGACGTCCGCGATGCTGGTCGTGCTCTATGTCCTGATGGGCGTGCTCGGGGCCTGGGCGGGGAACAAGGTTGTCCGCGTGAGCGTCAAATTTCGCTCACTGGCGCCCGTAATCACCGCCTGCGTCGGCTTGACGACGCTCCTTTCGTAGTGCTTTTCGGGGCATGGGATCAGCACGCCGCAATATGCGGAATCATCGCAGCCTGACCGTGTAGCACGCCGGCATCGTCGATCAGTTGCCATACGGTCGCGCGCTCGATCCAGAAGCGCTGCCCCGATTTCGTGATGCGGATGCCGCGATAGTCTTTCACGAAGCCTTCGCGCGTCACCGAATCGAGAAACGCCTGTCGCTCGCTGCGCTCCGGCGCCTGCGCCGAGAGGCGCGAAGGCAGCGCCGTGATCTCCTCCCAGTTGTAGCCGAAGATCGCTTGCGCGCAGCGATTGCCATACATGAACACGGGATCGGCCTGCGTGCCGTGCGCGAGCAGCCCGAATGGCGCCGCTTCATATAGCCAGACCGCACCCTCTGCACCGCTCATGCCTTCAGGGACGAGCGGTTGGCCAAGCAGACGGCGATAGCTGTTTGCGAGTAGGCGAAAGAGTTCGGTATCCATGCTGGGTGACATCGAGTTGTGCTCCGTCGAATCGTGGTTGTACGCGTCGTGCAAGTTTACCAACCGGATGAGCACGGCTGGCACACCATTGGAACCTTGTTATCCAGGTCTTGCCACTATGACCGACAGCAATACGGTTCTCGACACTTGGGGACGAGTTCGTTGCTCATAAAATTAGTAAGCATGTCTATGTACTTTTCATAGCCCTCTGAGCATGAATATGCCTTATCGACCGCGTGTTATGCCTTTGGGAGCGCCGCTACTTCGAACGCGATGTTTGTTATTCATGAAGGGATGCACGCCTGAAGAGCACCACTGGTTCCAGCCGGGGAATATACATGCGCGCGATTTGAATGCACGTTGCCGAACTGGAATCGCTGTGTCGCGACGTGTGTACGGGAGCGATTCAGTGTGCGGGGATACGTATGACGAAAGCCACGGTAACGAGCCCGCGCTCAAGAAGCGCGAGCCCGCGCCGTAATAAGGAGGTCGGCGCGCCGTGCGCCATTGTTTTTTCAGGCATTCGATCCCATCTATGAAGCTCAGCCGCAAGATTCCCCTCGCCTTCGCCGCGTCGCTCACCCTCATGTCGGCGGGGGCGTTGTACGGCATCCATACGCTCAACCACGCCATCGAGACTTACCGCACCACCGTGCTGGACGCCGCCGCAAATGAGCGGATGGTGTCGGCGACGCTCGTGGAATTCAAACTGCAGGTGCAGGAATGGAAGGACACGCTCCTGCGCGGCAAGGACCCGCAAAAGCTCGATCGATACTGGAGCGCGTTCCAGAAGCGCGAGCACACGGTCGACGATCTCGCCGCAGCGCTCGAAAAGAAGCTGCCAGAGGGAGAAGCGCGCACGCTCGTCGAACAGTTCGCCGCCGCGCACGAGGCGATGGGCCAGGGCTATCGCAAGGGCTTCGAGGCGTTCAAGGCGGCGGGCGCCGATCCCGTTGCCGGCGACACCCAGGTCGCCGGTGTCGATCGCGCGCCGGCCCAGCTGCTCGACCGCGCCGCCCGCGAAATTGCCGCCACCAACGCCCAGGTGGCCGCGCAGGCCGGCGTGCAGGCGGAGCGTGCGACGCTCGTGAGCGCTGTGCTCATGGTGGTCGCGTTCCTGCTCGCACTGACGGGTGGCGTGCTGTTCAGCCGCACGGTCACACGCCCGCTTGGCCGGGCGGTGGGTTTCGCCCGCGAAGTGGCCAACGGCGATCTGTCGACCGATTTGCATACGCATGGCGACGACGAAACGGCCGAGCTGCTCACCGCGCTTTCGAAAATGCAGGCGAGTCTCGCGCACGTGGTGAGCGACGTGCGCGCCAACGCAGAAGGCGTGGCGACGGCGAGCGCGCAGATCGCCGCCGGCAATCAGAACCTGTCCTCGCGCACCGAGGAACAGGCCGCGTCGCTCGAGGAAACGGCTGCGAGCATGGAGGAACTCACCTCGATCGTGCGCATGAACGCCGAGAACGCCCAGCACGGCAGCTCGCTTGCGGGGACGGCCGCGCAAACCGCCGCACGCGGCGGCTCCGTCATGCGCGACGTTGTCGGCACGATGCAGACCATCGCGGAAAGCTCGAACAAGGTTGGCGAGATCATCGGCTTGATCGATGGCATCGCGTTTCAAACCAATATTCTTGCGCTGAACGCTGCCGTCGAAGCGGCGCGCGCGGGGGAGCAAGGCCGCGGTTTTGCCGTTGTCGCGGGCGAGGTTCGCACGCTCGCACAGCGCAGCGCGAGCGCGGCGCGCGAGATCAAGGCGCTCATCGAACAATCGAAGCAGCGCGTCGAAACGGGATCGTCGCAGGTGGCCGACGCCGGCCGCATCATCGACGAGATCGTCGAGGCGGTGCAGCGGGTTTCCGGCACCGTCCACGACATCTCGTCGGCCTCGAACGAGCAGTCGACGGGCATCGAACAGGTGAACGTGGCGGTGACGCAAATGGATGACGTCACGCAGAAGAACGCGGCGCTCGTGGAGGAAGCCTCGGCAGCAACGCATGCGCTGGCCGAGCAGGCGCGCTCGCTTCGCAAGGCTGTGGCCGCGTTCCGGCTGCGGGACGCCGCCGTGGTCTGAAGCTGCACCTCCCGGCGCTCGCCCACGCGGGGCGGGCGCCGCCCTATTCGCCATCCATGCACTGCTCAGGCAATAGTGGCGTCACTCAGGCTGGGATAGTCGGTGTAGCCCTGCGCGCTGCCGCCGAAGAAGGCGCTGCGATCCGCCGTGTTCAACGCCGCGTTGCGCTCGAGGCGGGCGACGAAATCCGGATTCGCCAGCACCATCTGGCCGTAGGCTTCGAGATCCGCCAGCCCCTGGCCCACGTCGGCCCCGATCGCCTCGCGCGGGCGGCCCGGCCGGTTCAGGATCAGCGTGCCCTTCCATAGCTTGCGCATGTCGGCCAGCAGCGGCTCGTCGCCCTGATGCATGACGTGCAGGTAGGCCAGCCCCAGCTTGTCGAGTTCGGCCACCAGGTAGCGGTAGAGATCCGGGCCTTGCGCGCCTTCGTCGATGCCCCACAGGGTCGTGCCGGGCGACAAACGGATAGCCGTGCGATCCGCGCCGACTTCATCGGCAATGGCGGCGGCGACTTCAATCGCAAAACGGGCGCGGTTTTCGATTGCACCACCGTATTCGTCAGTGCGTGTATTGGCGTTCGGCGCGAAGAACTGCTGGATCAGGTAGCCATTCGCGCCGTGAATCTCGACGCCGTCGGCGCCGGCCTCGATCGCACGACGCGCCGCGTAGCGGAAATCCTGAACGGTCTGGCGGACTTCGTCGGTGCTCAGCGCCCGCGGTGCCGGTATGTCCTGCATGCCGCTCGCCGTGAACATGCCGGTGCCCGGGGCGATGGCCGAAGGCGCGACGCCGGGGCGGTGATGCGGCGTGTTGTCGGGATGGGACATGCGGCCCGCGTGCATGAGCTGGATGAAAAGATGGCCGCCCCGCGCGTGCACCGCCGAGGCGACCGGCCGCCAGCCCGCGACGTGCGCGTCCGTATAGATACCCGGCGTCGTGAGGTAGCCCTGCCCGTCGTCCGAAGGCTGCGTGCCCTCCGTGACGATCAGTCCAACACTCGCGCGCTGCGCGTAATACTCGGCGGCCAGTTCTCCGGGCGTGCCGTCAAACTGGGCGCGCGAGCGCGTCATTGGCGCCATGACGAGGCGGTTCGGCAGCGTGTACCGGCCAACGCGCACGGATTCGAAAAGCTTGCTCATGATGGGATGACCTCGGTTGTTGTCGGATGGGGAGATCATCGCCTGCTTCATCAACGAGATAAATATGGTAATTTGGATAACATTGATCCGTTGATGGAGCAGTCTGCATGGAGCTACTGAACGACATGGCCTTGTTCGTGGAGGTCGTCAAAGCCAAGGGATTTCGCAGCGCCGCGGACGCGCTGGGGATGCCGAACTCGACCGTTTCGCGCCGGATCAGCGGCCTCGAGAAGGCCATCGGGCTACGCCTTCTGCACCGCACGACGCGCAAGATCGAACTGACCGAAGCCGGCCAGATCTACTTCGAGCGATGCAAGCGCATTGTCGATGAGGCGCGCCTCGCGCACGAACAGCTCGGCGAGATGGTTGCGCAGCCCGGCGGCATGCTGCGCGCCTCATTGCCGGTGGATTTCGCCGTTACCTACCTCGCGCCCCTGATCGCCGAATTTGCCCGCCTCTACCCCGCCATCACCTTCGATTTCGACCTGACGCCGCGGCGCATCGATCTGGTGAGCGACCCATTCGACGTAGCGATCCGCATGGGGGAATCCGAAAACTCGCAACTCATTTCACGCCTGCTGGCGTCGCTCACGCCATACCTCTACGCCTCGCCAGGCTACCTCGAACGCGCGGGCGAGCCACGCGAACCCGCCGATCTCGAGCAGCACGAATGCCTGGGAATCCTGAAGGCAGACACGTGGACGCTGCTCGACGGGAAGCGAACGCGCACGGTGCATGTGGGAGGACGGTTCACGCTCAACAGTGTCGGCATGATCCGCCGCCTGGCGACGCTCGATATGGGCATTGTCCTGTTGCCTGAAGAAGTCGTGGCCGACGATCTGGCCAGCGCAAAGCTACGCAGAATCTTGCCGGGCTGGCACGGCAGCCCCACCCCTGTCTACGCCATGACGGAAACCCGCCTCCTTCCGGCGAAAACGCAGCGCTTCATCGAATTTCTTCGGGAGCGGTTGGCACGGTAGCGTGGCGCTCAGTATGTCCGCGCCCTTTGCCGGACGTCATTTATGAGACGTTACGCCGCACGAATTCATGCAGTGATTACTTGATTCCGAATCTTACGAAATGTAAACTTGTCGTAAGTTTCGGATTCGGGAAAACACCTTCCGCGGGTTCCATCAACCCTCGAGTGAATCCGGAGATAAGTTAGTTATCCTTTCTTTTATTGATAGGGGGAAAACGTGAACTCGTACTTCAACCGACTCAGCGCCGCGTTCACCATCGCCGGTCTCCTCGTGATCGCGCCGCTCATGGCCATGGCACGCATGCCAACGCCAGCAAACGCGCATGGCAATCCGGTCGCAAAGAAGCGTATTGCGACTCCCGCCGCGACCCACGGGGAACGCGCCGGTAAATCCGCGGCGGATAAAGCTGCCGGTTGAACGGTCCGGCCGCCGAAGGCCGCGCACTGAAGACCGAACCTCCTTCTTTTGAACCTTAATCGAGCGACTACCATGAAATCGAAAGCCACGGCATTACTCGTCATCGTTTCCCTGCTTGCTACTTCCGCGACGGCGTTCGCAGCGCAGCCTCAGCACCCTTCCCACCAGCCGAACCCGTCCATTGAGCGGGCGAACCGACCGGTCGGTGCGATTCCGCATCGCGACTGGCATCGTGGCGACCGGTTGCCGCCTGAATACCGTGACCACATCTTCAGGGTCGACAACTGGCGTCAGCATGGCCTGGAGGCACCTCCGCGCGGCCATCAGTGGGTTGGCGTGGCCGGCGACTACGTGCTCGTTGCCAGCGCGACCGGCGTGATCTCCAACATCATTCCGGCCCATACGCACTAAGCGCCCCCTTTCGCCGCGACAGACTACATTGCGCCATGGCGCTCATCTGTTGGGTCTGGATGCTGCCGGTTCTTCCGCCATTCAGGCTCGACTGTAGCGGGGGGAGCCTTAGCGCAAGTCGACTGACTGGCGACAAGCCCCACCGTAACGCGTAGCACTGGCGATCAATGCGCGCGCGCTTTCATCACATCGTGTTGGGCAAGCAACTCACGTATGCGCGCGAGGTGCAGATCGCCAACAGACGTATCGGCGGCCTTGGCCAGTCGCGCACGACGCGCAGCGGGTGGCCACGCGCCCAGGTAGCGGCATAGCGCGGAAACGAACGGCCGCCTGCCTGCGCCACCCAGACGCTGCGCAGCAACGGCGACGCGCTCCGCGCCCACGTTTGCGACCAACCATTCAAACGCCTGACGGTCCTCGTCATTCACAATGCGGATCAGCGATTCCATGTCACGCTCCTACTGGACGTAAACACATACTGTTAATTTATACAGTATTTTGTGCTGCCGCAAGGCGTTTTTGATCTGCTAGTGCCCCCTGGTAATCTGCACCCACGATGCACGAGTGGCCTGACCGGCTAGCAGTGCATGGCCGGACTAGAACGTATGGCACACACGTCGTTCGCGTTCTCGCGTACGGAAGACAGCCCGGCAATCGGGACTGTGTTCTCGCGGTGCCGCCACTGGCTATCGAGAACCTGGCCCGTGACGGCCGGCGCTGAGCGCCTCATGAGGCTTCGCTCACGACGGGTCGATACTGCTGCTTTGCAAAACCTATACTTGAGGCATGCCCGTCGAACTCGAATCGCGCGCGAGTTAAATTCTTAATCGGCGGGCATGTAATCAGACGGAACGCCTTCGCGGTTCCACCGTTGTGCGTCGCGTTACAGAACACATCAACCTCGTCCATGATCAACCTCACCTCTTCCGAACTCATGCTGTTACAGCAAAGGCTCTGCGAGCGCCGTCGTGAGTTGCTGGCGATGCTGCACGGCGAATACGGAGATCTCGCCGGAGCCCGACCGCCCGAAGCGCTGGGCCCCGAGTCGCATCCCGACGAAACCGCATCGCGCAAGGCGGGCGACGAATTGCGCGCTGCCCTCGCGCGGCACGATTTCCGTGAACTGCAGCAGATCGACGGAGCGCTGGCACGCATCGCCGCCGGCCTCTACGGCGCATGCGTCGAGTGTGGGGAGCCGATCGGTTATGAGCGACTTGCCGCCGCGCCCTACACGGCGCGATGCGTTTCGTGCCAGACCGCGTTTGAACGACACCGCGCGACCCGCTAACAAGAGGCAAATTCAGGAAAACAGTATCGCGGAGTAGTTGCGCGCGCTGTGCAGGACGTGAATAACGTCGATGCGCTCGGGAGGCTCGCCAACGACACGATAGAAAATCTGGTGACCGCCGTGAACCTGGTGACGCACGCCGAGGTCTTCGTAGCGCGGCACAATCGGGAAAGCAAGGTACACGTCGACAAGCCGCCGGCACTTGTCACGCAGCTCGCGCACGAAACTCAGCGCACGACGGGGATTGTCGCGGGCCAGGTAATCGCCGATCGCCTCGAGGTCGGCCTCCGCGTCGGGAAGAATCTGGATGATCATTGCCTCGTGCTCGCCATAGCATGGTACTTGGCTTCAAGTCGGTCGAGCACGTCCCCGTCGGGCTTGCCCCTTCCGGCCTCCGAATCGACAATGCCGCGATCAATGATCGCGTCCAGCGCCTTGAGTTTCAGTTCGCGATCCTGAATGAGCTTTACGCCTTCGCGCAATACCTCGCTTTCCGAGCCGTAGCGACCCGACTCAACCAACTTCGCGACATAGCCCTCAACCTGTTGCCCAAGATCGGCATTGATCATAGCTATACCCCGGAATATTCATTCGCCAGGCCATCCGCTTTGTATTATAGGGCGATGCTGCGCAGCCGCTCCGCGCACCGACGCGGCAGGATTGTCCGGGAGTACGCGGTGTCGATGCCGGAGGCTACTTCGGATCATCGGACAGACGGCAAATTCCGAAGTACGCCCGTCATTGGAATGTCGTCTTTCGGTGTTGCGCGAACGGCAACTATTGGCCAGCGGCCCTGAACCGCTCGCGCGGCAGGGGCTACGGCCACACGGTGGTGGTCAGGGAGAGGTCCGGTCGCGCGGTTCCATGTTGGCTAATTTGGCTAGCGTGCCTTGCCTTGGCAGCGAAATTCCGTCGACGTGCCTTTGTCTCGCGCGCAGGATTGGTGATCAATCGCCGCAGATCAGGAAACGCAATTCCGTGTCGGCCGCCGCCGGCGGA
>DATBXG010000585.1:0-7164 GCA_036514415.1 Paraburkholderia sp. | reverse complement strand
TTGCCGTCGCCGTCGATCACGTTGTCGTCGATGATGACCTTGCTCACGCCCTTCATGGCCGGCAGCTCGTACATCACGTCGAGCAGCGCCTGTTCCAGGATCGAGCGCAGGCCCCGCGCGCCGGTCTTGCGGCGGATCGCCTTGCGGGCGACGGCCTGCAAAGCGGCCGGGCGGATCTCCAGCTCCACGCGCTCCATGTTGAAGAGCTTGTGATACTGCTTGACGAGCGCATTCTTCGGCTCGACCAGAATCTTCATGAGCGCGGCTTCGTCGAGCTTGCCGAGCGTGGCGACCACCGGCAGACGGCCGATCAGTTCGGGAATCAGGCCGAACTTGATCAGGTCTTCCGGCTCCGTTTCGCGCAGCACTTCGCCCGCGTCGCGCTCCTGCTTGCTCTTCACGCTCGCGCCGAAGCCGATGCCGGTCTTTTCGGTGCGGTCCGTGATGACCTTCTCCAGACCGTCGAACGCGCCGCCGCAGATGAACAGGATATTGGTCGTGTCGACCTGGATGAAATCCTGGTTCGGGTGCTTGCGGCCGCCCTGGGGCGGGACCGAGGCCATCGTGCCCTCGATGAGCTTGAGCAGCGCCTGCTGCACGCCCTCGCCCGACACGTCGCGCGTGATCGACGGGTTGTCCGACTTGCGGCTGATCTTGTCGATCTCGTCGATATAGACGATGCCGCGCTGGGCCTTGTCGACCTCGTAATTGCAGTTCTGCAGCAGCTTCTGGATGATGTTCTCGACGTCTTCGCCCACGTAGCCGGCTTCGGTCAGCGTGGTGGCGTCGGCGATCACGAACGGCACGTTCAGAAGGCGCGCGAGCGTCTGCGCGAGCAGCGTCTTGCCCGAGCCCGTGGGCCCGATCAGCAGGATGTTGCTCTTCGAGAGTTCGACGTCGTCCTTCTTGTCGAGGTGCTTCAGACGCTTGTAGTGGTTGTACACCGCCACTGCGAGGATCTTCTTCGCGCGCTCCTGCCCGATCACGTACTGGTCGAGGATGTCGCGGATCTCCTGCGGGCTCGGCAGGTCCGAGCGCGACAGCGCCGCGTCGACGCCCGCACCGGCGGCTTCGTCGCGAATGATCTCGTTGCACAGGTCGATGCATTCATCGCAGATGAATACCGACGGACCAGCGATGAGTTTTTTCACCTCATGCTGGCTCTTGCCGCAAAATGAGCAATACAACAGCTTCTCGCTGTTAGAACCTTTCTTGTCCGCCATGGATAGATGAGCCTCCGGACACTCTGTTACATGATACGCCGTTTCCCCCAGCGGGGCCGGGGGGGTGCGTGAACCGCTTGCTGTGACGGCGTTGGGGGCCGCAGGCCGCGAAGCGCGTTTGCCGATTATTTCACAAGGTCTGCGCGGCGTCGGCTATCCCCTTTTGTACGGGGGCCGAACTGTTCCTTTACGCTGCTTGAGTCGCTTGAGTCCCTTTATTGTCCCGCATCAGCCTGGTGGGGTCCGACGCGGGATGCGCCTGGCGCCGGATCACGGACGCTTGTGCAGAACCTGATCGACGAGACCATATGCCTGGGCGTCGTCGCCCGACATGAAATTGTCGCGATCCGTGTCGCGCGCGATGCGCTCGACGGGTTGACCCGTATGGTGCGCGAGCAACTGGTTCAGGCGCTCTTTCAGGTACAGGATCTCGCGCGCCTGGATTTCGATGTCCGACGCCTGGCCGCGCGCGCCGCCGAGCGGCTGGTGGATCATCACGCGCGAGTTCGGCAGCGCAAAACGCTTGCCCTTCGCGCCCGACGCCAGCAGGAACGCGCCCATGCTGGCCGCGAGGCCCATGCAAAGGGTCGAAACGTCCGGCTTGATGAACTGCATCGTGTCGTAGATCGCCATGCCGGCCGACACCGAGCCGCCCGGGCTGTTGATGTACAGGCTGATGTCCTTGTCCGGGTTTTCGCTTTCGAGGAACAGCAACTGGGCGACCACGAGGTTCGCCGTCTGGTCGTTCACTTCGCCGACCAGGAACACCACGCGCTCCTTGAGCAGGCGCGAGTAGATGTCGTAGGAACGTTCGCCGCGGCCGCTCGTTTCGACGACGATCGGCACGAGGCCGAGCGCCTGCGGGTCGAAGTCCCGCGATGCATGGGAGGTCAACGTATCCAGCGATTGAGCGCGAATGGTCATGCGGTGCATCCTTGTCTGGAAAAGTTCTTCTGATAAACCCGTATGGAGACGGACCCCGGTTAAATCAACCACACGAACAACATGGCTAAAACCTGTGGATACAAAAACGGCGTGCTGGCCGTCGGTCGCTCCGACAGCCGGCACGCCGTAGCGGGCAGATTTAAGCCTGCGCCGTCGCGCTTGCCAGTTCTTCGAAGCTAACTTGCTTGTCCGTCACCTTGGCCTTGCCGAGCACGAAGTCCACGACGTTCGATTCGACGACGTAGGCTTCCATTTCGGCCAGACGCTGCTGGTTGGAATAATACCAGCGCACGACCTCCTTCGGGTCTTCGTAGCTTTTCGCGAATTCGTCGACTTCGGCACGGATCTGCTCCGGCTTTGCTTCGAGGCCGTTGGTCTTCACGAGCTCGGCCAGCACGAGGCCCAGCTTCACGCGGCGCTCGGCTTGCTCCTTGAACATCTCGGCCGGGATCGGCGCGTCCTTGGCATTGGGCACGCCGCGCTGCGTGAGGTCAGCACGCGCCATTTCGACGAGGCGTTCCTGATCCTGCTCGACGAGCGCGTTCGGCACGTCGAGTTCGGCGATCTTCAGGAGCGCGTCCATGACCTGGTTCTTGACGATGGACTGCGTGCGGCGCTTCGCCTCACGCTCGAGGTTGTCCTTGATTTCGGCGCGCATCTTCACGAGGTCGCCGTCGGCGATACCGAGCGACTTCGCGAATTCAGCGTCGATTTCCGGCAGGTGCGGCCACTCGATCTGCTGCATCGTGATCGTGAACTTCGCGGTCTTGCCGGCGACGTCCTTGCCGTGATAGTCCTCGGGGAACGCGAGGTCGAATTCGCGCGACTCGCCCTTCTTCAGTCCGACGGCCGCCTTTTCGAATTCCGGCAGCATGCGGCCTTCGCCCAGCACGAACGCGAAGCCTTCAGCGCTGCCGCCCGGGAACGCGACGTCGTCGATCTTGCCCGCGAAGTCGACCGTCACGCGATCGCCTTCCTTGGCCGCGGTGTCGGCGCCGCCGTCACCGTGCTCGCCCGCTTCGCCGCGAGCGTGGAAGTGCACGCGCTGCTTGCGCAGGATGTCCAGCGTGCGGTCGATTTCCGCTTCGCTGATGGTGGTCGTCGTGCGCTCGATTTCGGCCGTCGTGACGTCGCCGAGCTTCACTTCCGGGTAGACCTCGAAGGTCGCGTCGAACGCGTAGTCGCCTTCGGCGGCTTCGGCCTTCGGGGCGAAGCTCGGCTGACCCGCCACGCGCAGGTTCTCGGCGCGGCTGATGTCGAAGAATTCCTTGCCGACCTTGTCGCTCAGGACTTCGGCTTCGACCTGGCCCGAATACTGCTGCGTGACCATCTTGAGCGGCACCTTGCCCGGGCGGAAACCCGGCATGCGCACGTTCTTCGCGAGTTTACGGATACGCGAATCGACTTCTTTCTGCACGGCATCCTTCGGCAGGGAAATCGTCACGCGGCGTTCGAGCTTGCCGAGGTTTTCAACAACGTTAGCCATGGCTTCAATCGTCCTAAAATTGTTCGAGCGAATCAGTAATCTGTGGTCTTTGCGTGCCGCAGTCCGATGGGGTTTCCCGATGGGGTTTTCCCAATCTGATCACCCGCTTTGGAGCTGAACGCCGGCGCCTCGTGGCGCCGCTCAACAGCGCCGAAACGGGCGGTTCGCGGTGCGGTTCCGTCAAAAGAGCCAAGTATTTTAGCAAACTATTTCCCGGCGCCACTGGAATTGCCGTTCGGGCGTGCCCTGGGCCTGCTTTTGCCTTTGCGCGAGCCCGAGATGCGCCCCGATGCGCGCTATCGCTGCGCCGTTATCCAGCGCACGCGGCGAGGCTGTTAAGCTTACGCTCGCGCCGGACGCCCCGCCGGCCGCAGCCGCTCCCAACACAATTCTTCCAGCAGAGACACCATGCCGAATTCGTCGACTGACGCTCCCGTTATCGTCATTGCTCCCGATTCTTTCAAAGGCTCGCTCAGCGCGGACGGGGTCGCCGCCGCGATCGCCGAGGGCATCCGCCGCGTGCGCGCCGACGCCGACATCCGCATCCGCCCGATGGCCGACGGCGGCGAAGGCACGCTCGACGCGATGCTGTCGATGGGCGGCGAGCGCCGCGTGATCAACGTGGAAGGCGCAGCACGCGCGAAGCGTGACGCTGCGGTCGGCCTGCTGCACGACGGCAGCGCGATCGTCGAGACCGCCGAGATCGTGGGCATCACGGACCCGGTGGGCATGGGCGTGCCGGTAGCCGCGCGCAGCACGCGCGGCATGGGCGAAGCGATCCGCGCGCTGCTCGACGAAGGCGTGCGGCGCTTCTACGTGGCGCTCGGCGGCAGCAGCACCAACGACGGCGGCGCGGGCCTGCTCGCGGGCCTCGGCCTGCAGCTCTTCGACGCGGGCGGCAAGCCGCTCGAGCCGACGCCAGAGGCGCTCGCCCAAGTGGCGCGCGTGGACGTTTCCGGGCTCGACGCGCGGCTTCGCGAAGCCTCGTTCGTCGGCATGTCCGACGTCGACAATCCGCTCACGGGAGAGCACGGCGCAACAGCTGTGTTCGGCCCGCAAAAAGGCGTGACGCGCGAGGAGGTGGGGCCGATCGACGCGGCGCTCGGCCGGTTCGCCGATCTCCTCGAAGCTGCGCTGGGCAGCCGCGTGCGCGACGAAGCGGGCTCCGGCGCAGCCGGCGGCCTGGGTTTCGCGCTGCGCATGCTCGGCGCGAAATTCGAGCCCGGCGCCGAAGTCGTTGCGCGCACCATCGGTCTGGACGAAGCACTCCAAAACGCCGACTGGCTCATCACCGGCGAGGGGCGCTCGGACGTACAAACACTGCATGGCAAGGCCCCGTTCATCGCCTGCCGCCACGCCGCGGCCGCGGGGGTGCCGGCCACGCTGCTCTCGGGCGCCGTGGACGCGGCTGCACTGCCGCGCCTCGCCGGGCACTTCAGCGGCTGCTTCTCGCCCGCACCGGGTCCCATCACGCTAGAAACCGCGATCCGCGACGCGGCGCGCCTCCTCGCCAACGAAGCGGAGCAGCTCGCGCGCCTCAAATACGCTGCGCGTACACCCATCTAAACGGCGTTGCCGGGGCCTCCCGCTCCGGCTTTCCCGACGCACTCAGAGCGACCCGATTCACGACCTGCTCGCACCATGCATTCCGCAGTAAGCGATTAATAGATTCGTGCGCTATGCTGGGGGCGTCGCACAAGGGTTCGGATGCGTTGACCCGCGCGCCAGATGGGGCAACAATCACATAATCGCGACACGATCGCGCCCTTCCCAAGCGACCAGACCAGGACTCCCATGAAGGCAAGCAAAGCCGGACTCGAACAATTCCTCACCTATCGGCTGCATGTCCTGAACAAGCTCTCCGAACGGGGCGCCAGCGAACGCTACCAGGCGAAGCTCGGCATCACACTTCCGGAGGCTCGGCTCATTGCAGCTGTGGGTGCGTTCGGCCCGTTTTCCGTGATGGAACTTGCGCGCCACGCGAATCTGGACAAGAGCCAGGCGAGCCGTGCAGCCGAGGCGCTGATGCGCCGCGGCCTCATGCAGCGCGACACGAGCGAGGAAGACGGCCGCCTCGTACTCGTTTCGCTCACATCCGATGGACGCGCGCTGTATCGCAAGGTCATGCCCATCGCGCGCAAGTGGAATATCGACCTCTTCGCGAGCCTCGACGACAAGGAGCGCGACACGCTTGCGCGTGCGCTCAACAAGGTGATCGAGGCCATGCAGGCCGAGCTGTAACGCACCAGGCTCAGACAGAGGCGATAAACCAAACAGATGACGGCCCGCAACGGGTCGCCAGCGAACCGCCAGCGCGTTCGCGGCGCACAAACAAAAAGGCCGTGTACCGATCGGTACATGGCCTTTTTACTATGGTGCGTGAGGCCGGACTCGAACCGGCACACCCTTGCGGGCGTCAGGACCTAAACCTGGTGCGTCTACCAATTTCGCCACTCACGCGAATTCATGCGAAGCCGCTTCGAACCGCTTCGAACCGCCTCGAACATTCGCTGGCTGCAATGCTTCATTATGGGCCGGCCGAGCGCTTCTAGCCGAGCGCCTGAAAGCGCAAGCGCGAGATTCTAACCGATTGACCGGCGCTTGTCTGCACTCCGAAAACGGTGCGCGACGATGCGTCAGACGGGCTGCCGTCCACCCCGGCCGGGCCGATGGAGCAAGTCGCAGGCCGCCCCGATGCTAGAATCGCGGCTCAACCGCCGCGACGCGCTGTGAACCGCCGCGCGCGCCGCATCGCCCCACACCTCCGAACGCCGTGAACTTCGACGACTACTGCCTGCAAAAGGCGGCTCCCCCCGGTTCGAGCACTTACTATGCGCTGCGTCAGGCCCGCGCGGCTCGCCAACCGCTCCTCACCGCGCTCTTCGCGCTGCGCCGCGAACTCGAGGAAACCGCGAAAGAAACGAGCGACCCCACGGTTGGCCGCACCAAGCTCGCCTGGTGGCAAAAGGAACTGGCCGCGCTTGCCGCGGGTAAGCCTGCGCATCCGGTCACGCAGGCGCTCGCCCAGCATCTCGACGACACGAGCGCCATCTATCCCGGTTTGCAGGCACTGCTCGCCGGCTTCGAGATGGATTTCGAACAGGCTCGCTATCTCGACCTGCCCAACCTGCGCCGCTACATGGACGGCGTAGGCGGCACGTTCGCCTCGCTTGTCGCCCAACTCAGTGCGCGCACGGAAGCGGACCGGCGCGACGCCGCACGCTGGGCCGCGCCGCTCGGCAACGCGCTGACGCTTGCGCAGTTCGTGCCGGAAATCGGCAACGACGCACGCCATGGGCGCATTTACCTGCCCATCGACGAGCTGCAACGCTACAACGTGACCGCCGCCGATCTGATCAACCGGCGCTATAGCGCGGAGTTCACGGAGCTGATGCAGTTCCAGACCGCGCGCGCGCGCGAATCGGTGCATGCCGCGCTCGACGCGATTCCCGCTTCCGCGCGGCGCGACCAGCGCACCTTGCGCGCGCTCGCGGCGCTCGAACTCGCGCT
>DATBXG010000584.1:0-3447 GCA_036514415.1 Paraburkholderia sp. | reverse complement strand
TCGGCCTCGGATCTCAACTATCCCGCCGACATTCAGCACGCGGAGGCGATCGTCGCGCAGCAAGACGCGCAGAAGACCCAGCAGGCCGCGCCGGGAAGCAGCGCGGTTGGCGGCGTGGCGATGACGGGCAGCTCGGACTCGGGCGCGCCCGTTTCGACGGGCTTCAACGGGCGGTCGATTTATGCGGGCCATTGAGCCGGCGAGCGCGGCGCGGCCGGCCTGGCGATCGCGCCAGGCGCCGCCGCGCATTTCAATTGACTAAATCAAACGTTTGCGCGGACGTAATTCGACCCATACGCGCGCAAAACAACCCGATTCATTTTTATTAACGCCGCGTACATACCCCATTAATAATGGCGGCGTTAATTCAGGCGCATTGGCAGATTCGCCGCAATAGCGCGAGTTTTTCTTTCGCCTTCTTTTCCGCCCACGCAAATTCATAACGGACTGGTAAGATACGCGCGAAATTGGGATGGACGTTCTCCATTACCGGATTGTCGGAGCGACCTTGACCACTCGCGCCGCCGGAAAGGGAGTCCGCGCCACCAGGCCGAAGGGGAGCGGCCGTTTGTCCACGTAAGCATGCCTATGCACGCACCGCGAATTGCGCGCTCGATGTTTAAGAAAGCGCGTACGTTCGCAAGGTGCGTTCGACCGCAAGCGTTTCAGCTACACGTTTCGTGTTTCCAGCGAATCGCCTGCCGTTGCTTGCCTCTGTCGCGCCGTGCGAAAGACGGTCATCCTCCCGCAGTCCAGTCCCGCCGCCAAGCCAGTCAGACGTATAAAACAGTCGCACAAGAACAGCCGAACCCGTCATGTCCACCCAGTCGAACCATCACCGCCTTTTCATGGCGCTGGTCGGCGGCATCAGCGCGGCGCTCAATACGGGCGCACTCGTCGCGCTCCTGCTGCTGCGCGGACAGACCGGCGACACGCCATACACGCGGGCCTTGACCGGCGCATTCGCGGTGGCCGCGTTCGTCGTGTTCGCGCGCTTTCACCTGATCGCGAGCGCGCGCCATCTCTGGTGGATGCTGGGCCGCGGCGCCTGGCGCTGGTGCCGGCTGCCGGTCGCTCTCATGGTGCTGCTGTTCGTGACGCAAGGCGACAGCGGCACGGCCAACCTGCGCACGCTGGTCGCGCAGTGGGCCGCCATCGCCTTGCCGCTTCAGCTCGTTGGCCTGGCCGTTCTGCGCGGCGTTGCCCACAGCATCAACAACGCGGCCGGCAACCTGCGCCGTGCGGTGTTCTTCGGCATGGGCAGCGAGGCGCGCAAGCTGAACCTGCGTCTGCAGCGCTCGCCGATTCTCGGTATCCACGTGGTCGGCTATTACAACGAGGCGCCGGTCGCGCCCGCCGCCGGGGAAACGCTGCCGCCGTATCTCGGCCGCTATGACGCCGCCGCCGCGCACATCCACGCGAACGACTACGAGATAGTGTTCCTCGCCATGGGGCGATCTGCCGTGGGTCAATCCGCCCTGGGTCAATCCTCCACGAGCCAGCCCGGGGCCCGGGAGATCACGGCCGATATCGTGGCCCGCCTCTACGATTCGACGGCTGCGATCTATCTCGTGCCCGAGCTGCACTACCTCGAAGACGTCGCGACGACGAGCGCCGAGCTCGCCGGGGTGCCGCTGCTCGCGCTGCACGACATTCCGATTCTCGGGCTCTCGCGCATGCTCAAGCGCGTGTTCGACGTGGCGGGCGCGACGCTGCTGCTCATGCTGCTGTGGCCGCTCATGCTCGCGATCGCGCTCGTGATCCACCTCGATTCGCCGGGTCCGGTGTTGTTCCGCCAGCGCCGCCACGGCGAGCGCGGCAGGCCGATCGTCGTGCACAAGTTCCGCTCGATGCACGCCGCCGCGCAGGACGAGGACGCCGTGCAGGAGAAGGAAGTGCGCCAGGCGCGCAGCGGCGACGACCGCATCACGGCGGTGGGCGCGTACCTGCGCCGGACGTCGCTCGACGAATTGCCGCAGCTCTTCAACGTGCTTGGCGGCTCGATGAGCCTCGTGGGCCCGCGTCCGCATGCGGCCGAGCACAACGAACTGTACCGGCAGCTGATCCCGGGCTACATGCTGCGCCATAGCGTGAAGCCGGGCATCACGGGGTGGGCGCAGATCAACGGCCTGCGCGGCTTGACGGACACGCCCGACAAGATGCAGCGCCGCGTGGAGTTCGACCGCTACTACATCACGCACTGGTCGCTCTGGCTCGACTTGCAGATCCTGCTGAAGACGGTCCCTTCGATCGTCTCGGGCCGCAATGCGGTCTGAAGCGCGCGCGCTGCGAAGGGTGGCCGCAACTGCGTCGGCCCCGCGCCAGCTAGCCCCGCGCCAGCCAGCTCCGCTACGCCACGCGGCGCTGCGTACGCGCCACGCGCCAGTGCCGCCACAGGATGCCGAAGAAGCGGCGGTCGTCGACGAGGTAGCGGCGCCACAGGCGCGCGGGGTCCTGCTTGATGCGCCAGCACCATTCGAGGCCGCAGCGCTGCATCCAGGCGGGTGCCCGCTGCTGCAGGCCGACGGCGAACTCCACGGCTGCGCCCGCGCACAGCATGAGGCCGCCCGGCAGCTTGCCCGCGTGGTGCAGGGCCCAGCGTTCCTGCTTCGGCATGCCGAGGCACACGAACACGATATCGGGCGCGGCGGCGCGCACGCGCTCGGCCACCGCGTCGCCCTCGGGGCCGGTCGGGTCGAACGTCATGGAAGGCGCGATCACCTCGATGTCGAGGCCCGGATAGTGCTGCGCGAAGCCGCTCACGAGCGCGGCTTCGTGGCCCGGGCGGCCGCCGACCACCACCACTTTCCAGCCGCCCGTGTGGGCGCGTTCGCACAGTGCGGGCAACAGGTCCGAACCGGTTACGCGTTCCGGCAGCGGCGCGCCGAACAGGCGGCTCGCCCAGACGACGGGCATGCCGTCCGCGAACAGGAAGTCGGCGGTGCGGTAAAGGCGCTGGAGATCGGGCTGCGCGTCGAGCCGCACGACATGATCGACGTTCGGCGTGACCGCCACGCGCGCCCGCCCGTCGCGCTGCAAGGCGGCGGTGCAAAGCACGTCGAGCGCGGTGTCGAACGACACGGCTGCGATATTGAGTCCGAACAAGGGAATGCTCGGCTTGAAAACACCCCGTGCGGCCGCGCGCGGCGCCGCTGTCAAGTAAGGCGCACTGCTCATGTTGTTTTTGTGACCCCGACGTCCGGGCGCGACGAGGGCCACGCACGGCGCCCGTTGAACCGGCGTCGTGCCACCCCGTCATGCGACGAACGTTATGTTTTTGTCTGGTCTCCTGGCTTTTGCCAAGGCGTTTTGGACTTCAGCCAGAATCTTACTGCCGTGTCGGTGCGAGGGGTAACACAGCAGTGTTTTTTTAGAGACAAAAATCGGGACGCGCGTGAAATTTCGTGGCTTGCGAGTTTGGGATGGGACAGACGATGATCACCGACG
>DATBXG010000583.1:0-2438 GCA_036514415.1 Paraburkholderia sp. | reverse complement strand
CGGGGTCGACCCAACGGCTCAATTCGCCGCTGCGGGCGAATTGATGCGGATGGGCGCGAGCGCATTGCGGCGCGGCGTGCGTGCCGGTATCGTGCGTGTCTTTGGGCGCGCCGCGAGACGCGGCGGCCCCGGACCTCACAGCCGGAGCACGCAGCACATGAGCGAGACAAAAACCATACGTTGGGGCATCGTCGGCGCGGGCCGCATTGCGCACCGTTTCGCGCAGGGCGTCGCGCACGTGGCCCATGCGCGCGTCGAAGCGGTCTGGTCGCGGCGCGCGGCAACCGCGCAGGCGCTTGCCGCCACCTGCGGCGCGAAGGCGTGCGAGAGCCTGGACGCGCTCTTCGCGAGCGGCATCGACGCCGTCTATATCGCCACGATGCAGGACAGCCACGCTCACTACGCGATCGCGGCGCTCGAAGCCGGCCTGCCCGTGCTGTGCGAAAAACCCGCCACGGTGAATGGCGCGCAGCTCGAGCGCGTACTCGACGCGGCGCGGCGCGCGCAGCGCCTCTTCATGGAGGCGATGAAACCGCCGTTCTATCCCCTCTATCGTTCGTTGCGCGCGCAACTTGCCGCCGATCCGATCGGGCATGTCGGGCTCGTGCGCGCGGGCTGCTCCGTTGCGAACGTGCCGGCCGATCATCCGTCGTTTTCGTTCGAGCAGGCGGGCGGGGCGCTGCTCGACATCGGCGTGTACGAGATGTTTCTCGCCGTGGACTGGCTCGGTGCGCCGCGCGAGGTGCAGACCGTCGGGCGCCTGGGCGCGACTGGCGTCGATACGTTCGCGAGCCTGAACTGCCAGCACGAGCACGGCATCGCGCAGCTCTTTTGCGGGCTCGATCTGCACGGCTATGGCGACGCGCTGCTCGCAGGGCCGCTTGGCAACGTGACGATTCATGCGAACTGGTGGAATCCGGTGCGCGCGACGGTGCGTTACGCCGATGGCCGCGTCGTGGAACTCGACGAGCCGTTCGAGGGTGGCGGCCTCAACTACGAGACCGCGCACTTCTGCGAACTGCTGCGCGCGGGCGTGCTGGAAAGCCCGGTGATGACGCACGACACGTCGCGCCGCATGCTCGCCATGGCGGACGCCGCGCGCGCCGCGCTCGGACTGCGCTTTCCCTGCGAGTGAAAACCTGGGGCGCGGCGTGAAAGCGGCACGGCCCGCATGTGCGGGCCGTGTGCGAATGCGCGGATCAGGCGCGGAGTATCAGTGCCGCGTGGGCAGCGCGAGGCGCTTTTCGTACCAGTGCTGGATCCACTCGAGCACCTGGCACAGCACCCAGTAGATGGCGGCGGCCGCGAGATAGAGCGGCAGCGGCTGATACGTCGAGGCGATGATTTCCTGCGCGCTGCGCAGCAGCTCCGTCACGGTGATGACCGAGACGAGCGAGGTGTCCTTGATGAGGCTGATGAGGCTGTTCGAGAGACTCGGCACGGCGATGCGCAACGCCTGCGGCGCGATCACGTAGCGCAGCGTCTGCGTGCGCGAGAGGCCGAGGCTATAGGCCGCGAGCCACTGTCCGCTATGAATGCCGAGAATCGCGCCACGCATGCTCTCCGAGAGATACGCCGCGACGTTCGCGGAAAGCGCGATCACGCCTGCGGGCGTCGGGTCGAGCGAGATGCCGACGCTCGGCAATCCGTAATAAATGACGAAGATCTGCACGAGCAGCGGCGTGCCGCGCATCAGGCTCACATACACGCGCGCGATGAACACGAGCGCACGGTTCGAGCTGATGCCCATGAGCGCGAGCACGGCGCCGCCGATCAGCCCGAAGATCATCGAAAGCACGGCGAACTTGACCGTCAGCACCGCGCCCTGTGCGAGCACCGGCAGCGACTGGATGATGAGCGTATAGATGGGCATGGGCGTAGGTATCGAATTGAAGTGGCGCGTTTTACAATGGACGCACATGCGCGAAGGGCGGCATCGTGCGATGCCGCCCTTCGCGTCAGCCGGACTGTGCGGCGCTCGGGATCATTGCGAGATCGGCTTGGTTACGTCGATGCCGAACCACTTGTCCGAGATCTTCGTGAAGGTGCCATCGGCTTCGAGTTGCGTCATCGCGTCGTCGATCGCCTTGGCGAACTTCGGATTGCCCTTCTTGAACGGGATGGCCGACGGATTGCCGGGGCCGACCGTCGCGCCCGTGCGCAGCGGCAACTGCGAGTTCTTCATCAGGTAGGCGAGCATCAGGCGGTCGTTGAGCGCCGCGTCGAGACGGTTCGCTGCGAGATCGCGCAGATATTCGGGCGCGCCCGGATAGGTCTTCGCGTCGATTCCCGGCACCGACTTGGCCATGTCCATGTAGTTCGTGCCCAGACCGACGCCGAGCTTCTTGCCCTTCAGATCGTCGAGCGTCTTGAACTGGCGCGTGTCGTCCTTGCGCTGGATGAGCTGCGCGGCCGAGTACGTGTAAGCCGGCGAGAAG
>DATBXG010000582.1:0-2728 GCA_036514415.1 Paraburkholderia sp. | reverse complement strand
TTGACCGCCTGCGCATACCGGCTGCGCGCACGCTCGAGGTCCATCACGGTATCGACGGTGAAACGGATGCCGCCGGTGAACGCGTCATTGCGCGCCCCGCCCTGCACGACGAGCAACTCGTCTTCCTTGAAGAGCGCCTTGTGCGCTTCGAACTGCTCGTTGAACACCGTCACTTCGCACTGGCCGGTACCGTCGTCGAGCAACGCGATCAGCATTTTGCCGCGCTGGGTCATTTGCGTGCGCAACGAAGCGATCACACCCGCGACCAGCTTGTCGCGCCCTTCCTTCAGCTCGCCGATCTTCTGGCGCACGAAGCGGCGCACTTCGTCCTTGTAGGCGTCGAAAAGGTGGCCCGAGAGGTAGAAACCCAGCGCCGCCTTCTCTTCCTGGAGCTTGCGCTTCTCGCCCCACGCCGGCTCGTCCACCAGTTCGTGCGCGGCGAGCGGTGCGTCGCCCATGTCGAAGAGACCGGCCTGCATTGCGTTCGCGGCGGCCTGATCGGCGGCTTCCATCGCGAGCGGCACCGATGCGAGCAGTTGCGCGCGGTTCGCGTGCAGCATGTCGAGCGCGCCCGCACGGATCAGCGCTTCCACGGTGCGGCGATTCACGACGCGACGGTCGATGCGCTCGCAGAAGTCGAACAGGTCCTTGAACGGCCCGCCCTCTTCACGCGCGCGCAAGATTTCTTCGATGGCGTTCTGGCCGCTGCCCTTGATCGCGCCGAGACCGTAGCGGATCGTGCGCGAGCGCTTGCCTTCGGCCACGCTGGCGTCGGCCACCGGCTCGAAGCGGTACGCCGAGGCATTCACGTCGGGCGGCAGCACGACCATCTTGTTGGTCAGGCAATCCTCGAAGAGGATCTTCACCTTGTCGGTGTCGTCCATGGCGAGCGACATATTCGCCGCCATGAATTCCGCCGGATGGTGCGCCTTGAGCCAGGCCGTGTAATAGGCCAGCAGCGCATAGGCGGCCGCGTGCGACTTGTTGAAGCCGTAGCCCGCGAACTTCTCCATCAAGTCGAAGATTTCGTCCGACTTCTCGCGCGTGAGGCCGTTCTTCGCCGCGCCTTCCGCGAAGATCTCGCGGTGCTTGGCCATTTCCTCGGGCTTCTTCTTGCCCATCGCGCGACGCAGCAAGTCCGCGCCGCCGAGCGAGTAGCCGCCGATGATCTGCGCCATCTGCATCACCTGCTCCTGGTAGACCATGATGCCGTAGGTCTCTTTCAGAACAGGTTCGACGCGCGGATCCGGATACTCGACCGTTTCGCGGCCGTGCTTACGCGCGCAGAAGCTCGGAATCAGGTCCATCGGACCCGGACGATACAAGGCCACGAGCGCGATGATGTCCTCGAAGCGGTCCGGCTGCGCGTCCTTCAGCATGCCCTGCATGCCGCGGCTTTCCAGCTGGAACACGGCGACCGTATTCGCTTTCTTGAGGATCTGGAACGACGGCGCGTCGTCGAGCGGCACTTCGGCGAGCGACCAGTCTTTCTTCGACGGATCGAGCATGCGGATGTAGCGCTCGGCCCAGTCGAGAATCGTGAGCGTGGTCAGACCCAGAAAGTCGAACTTCACGAGGCCGACGGCTTCCACGTCGTCCTTGTCGTACTGGCTCACGACGCCGCTTTCGTCGCCCTGCGTATAGAGCGGGCAGAAGTCGGTGAGCTTGCCCGGCGCGATCAGCACGCCGCCCGCGTGCATGCCGACGTTACGCGTGAGGCCTTCCACGAGCTGCGCGAGGTCGAGCAGCTGGTGCACTTCGTCTTCGTTGTCGTAGCGCTCCTGCAGGAGCGGCTCTTCCTTCATCGCGTCGGCGATGGTGACGTGCTTGCCCGGCTTGAACGGAATCAGCTTGGCGACGCCGTCGGTGAAGTTGTAGCCAAGATCGAGCACGCGGCCGATGTCGCGCACCGCGGCCTTCGCGGCCATGGTGCCGAAGGTGGCGATCTGCGACACCGCGTCGGCGCCGTACTTCTCCTTCACGTACTGAATGACGCGGTCGCGTCCGTGCTGGCAGAAGTCGATGTCGAAGTCGGGCATCGACACGCGTTCCGGATTCAGGAAGCGCTCGAACAGCAGGTTATAGCGCAGCGGGTCGAGATCGGTAATGCCGAGCGCGTACGCGACGAGCGAGCCCGCGCCCGAGCCCCGGCCCGGCCCGACCGGCACGCCGTTGTTCTTCGCCCAGTTGATGAAGTCCGCAACGATCAGGAAGTAGCCCGGGAAGCCCATCTTGATGATGGTCCCGCACTCGAATTCGAGCCGCTCGTTGTAGCGCGCGCGCTCCTGCTCGCGTTCGGCTTCGTCCGGATACAGCTGAACGAGGCGCTTTTCGAGGCCTTCTCTCGAAAGCTGCACGAGATAGTCGTCGAGCGAGAGGCCGTCGGGCGTCGGGAACAGCGGCAGCTTCGGCTTGCCGAGTTCGAGCGTGAGATTGCAGCGCCTGGCGATTTCGATGGTGTTCGCGATTGCCGAAGGAATGTCCGCGAACAGCGCGGCCATTTCTTCCTGCGTGCGAAAACGCTGATCGGTCGTGAAGCGCTTCTGGCGGCGCGGATTCGCGAGAATGTCGCCTTCGGAAATACACACGCGCGCTTCGTGCGCGGTGTATTCCTCATCGGTCATGAACTGCATGGGGTGCGTGGCAACCACCGGCAGCTTCAGTTGCGCCGCGAGCGCAACGGCTTGCTCCACGTACGGCTCGCCACCGGGCTGGCCGCAGCGCTGCA
>DATBXG010000581.1:0-2972 GCA_036514415.1 Paraburkholderia sp. | reverse complement strand
CGGGGGCGGCGCCCGCCGGGTTCGGCCAGGCGCCAGACTTCACGGCGCATCATCCGCCGCCGCCCGGCGCCATTCCACCCGAGCCGCCGCGCTATCTGCGCGCGAGCGATTCGGCGTGGGCGGTGTTCGGCCGCATCGTCGCGGCGCGTGCGCGGCAGCTATTCGACCGCGCCGGTCAGCGCATCACGCAACGCACGCTGCGCATTGGCGTCTCCGCGCGGATCTTCCACCCGGAGCCGGGTGCACAAGGGCTGCGCGGCAAGACGCTGCAATACCTCGAAGAGTCGATTGCGCACTGGGTGATGTCGCGCGACGTCATCGTGTTCATGATCCCGACGGTCGGCCACCAGGGCATGCTGCACCCGAGCAATATCCGCTTGCGCGATTATGCGAAGCATCTCGACGGCCTGTTGCTCCAGGGCGGCGCCGACGTCTCGCCCCAGACGTACGCGGAAATCTCGCCACGCCCGGAGTGGCCGGGCGATCGCGTGCGCGACATGTACGAACTCGAACTGCTGCATGAATTCGTCGAGTCGGGCAAGCCGGTGCTGGGCGTGTGCCGCGGCTGCCAGCTCATCAACGTGGCGTTCGGCGGCACGCTTTATCAGGACATCGCCAGCGACGTGCCGACTGCCGGCGTTCACGTGAGCGAGCATTACGATCAGCATCGCCATTCGGTCACCTTCCCGGAGGGATCGACATTCGCAAGCATGTTCCCCGGGCGGCGCGAAGCCATCGTCAACTCGATTCACCATCAGGCCGTGAGGAGCCTCGGGCGCGACCTGACCGTCGAGGCCGTATCGGGGGCCGACGGGCTCATCGAGGCAGTGCGTTACAGGCGCGCGCCGTTTGTCGTGGGCGTGCAGTGGCACCCCGAGTTCCACCGCGCGGGCGGCCCGGAACTGCTCGACTGCACGCCGCTGCTCGACACCTTCCTGCGCTCGGCGCGCGAAACGCGCTTTTGATCGCAAACCACGGCGATCGCGATCCCGTTCAAGCCGCGCGCAGCCTGCGCGCGGCTCTTTTCTTGCGGCTTTGTTTTGTCGGCCTCCTGCCTCGGAGTCCTACGCACCTTGCCTCCTTTCTGTTCTGGATTGACGCCCTTCCTGCATAAGAATCGTCCTAATCTTTCGATTCGCCCGCTTATCTAAAATTAAACCTCGTTTTTGAGATTTTCCCGCGGCGATAATGAAGGGTTACTGAGAATCCTGAATGGAACAGGCAGGTATGAAGCATTCGATCACGTTGCGCCGTGTGATGCTCAGCGCCGCGGCCCTCATGCTGCTGCAGCAGGGCGCAACGGCATGGGCGGGCATGCCGGCCGGTGCGTCGAGCACGGGCTCGATGCCCGACGCGGCCGGAGAGCATGCGCCGCTGGCGGGCACCCGGCCGTCGCCTGGCAGTTTGACGCCGCAGCCAGCTGGCGCGTTGCCGCCCGTGAGCAATCCTGATGAGCAGGCCAGCGCCGGTGCCGCGCAAGGCGACGTTGCCACGCTGATGCAACTGATTCACGACTCGCAACTCGTCGAACTGCGCACGACCTATAACGCGAGTTACGGCGCGAGCCTCTTCTTTTACCCGCCGGAGATGACGTACTACGTCGTGCTGTTTCGGGACAAACACTTCTGGCGCGTGATCCGTTCGCAGGACGTAGCACGTTCCGAAGCGATCTACGCCGACTTCGTGCGGCAAACCGAACAGCTCGCCCAGGTCGAGATACGGCGCACACAGCTCGAGGCGCAAAAAGCCTTCATCGAGCGCGTGATCGCGCTGTCCGAAGAACGTGCGCGCCGGTTGCAGGCCGACCTCGACATCGCGCGCACGCAACAGGCGCGGGTCGACGACTACCAGCGCCAGATGCAGGGCGACGCCGCGGCGCTCAATGCGCAGAAGGCACAAGCGCAAGCGCAACTGCGTGACCTGCAGCGGCAGGTGGATGCGCTCCAGCGTGCTACGGAGGCAGGCTTGCCCGGCGCGCGACGCTAAGGGGCGGGGCGGCGAACGTGGGGCGACCTTTCGCCCCTTTTGCAGCGCGCCTCTCCCGCGAGCCAAAAAAAGCCCGGCATAAATATGCCGGGCTTTTTGCTGGTGGAGCGATGCGTTACTTCGTGAACCGGTCCGGCACCTCGGTGATGCGACGCTGTGAGACGTGGTTGACCCAGTCCGTGCTGTCGGCCGGCACGGCTGGCCGGTTCGATGCTTGCGCCGGGGCGTACGTTTTCGCATAAGCGAGGATGGAGGCGAATTCGTCCGCTTGCTTTGCGCCGGTCTGACGGGGCGAATAGCTTTGCGCTTCCGAGTAGGCGCCATGCGTGCGATGGGTCGTGACCGGTCCCGCCTCGTGATACGGGGCGAACTCGTGGACATTGTGACGCGACTTGACGTTGCGTTGAGCGACGCCTCGACCGGCAGTTTGCGTGACGGCGCGTTCGTTGCCGCGCGTTTCGCGCTGGACCAGTCGCGCGGGAGAAGCGGGTTTCGATTGCGCGTGCACACTGAAATCGGGTCTCGTGCGCGCAGCCACGCTTGCTTGCGCAGGCTGGTGCTCGCTTACCACTGCGGCCCGGTGAACCTGTGCCGGCGCCGCAGCAGCAACGACCGGCGCCGGCTTTTCCGCTTCCGCAATACGCGCTGCGGCGGCTTCGACAGGCGTTGCGTCCGCAGCACGCTGCAAGGACGTTGCAGGGGGGGGCGGTCGCGCCGCAGCCGGCTTCACGGCGCCCGTGGTGACGTGCTCATGCTGGGCGCGCACTTCGACAGGACGCGGCGAAACATCTTGATCCGCGCTTGCATTGAGGCGCGGATTCGTGCTGCGGGATTCGGTTGCCGCATCGTGTGGCGGATGACTCGCGACGATCCAGGCGAGCAACGCCGCACCGCCAATCGCGACCGCGCCGCCTGCCAGCTTGTGTTGCTCGAACGGCGGCTTGTGTCTGGGCGACGCTGCGGGTGTGCTGTGCGCCGCGCGGGCC
>DATBXG010000580.1:0-2058 GCA_036514415.1 Paraburkholderia sp. | reverse complement strand
GTCGTGCCCGCCGAGAGCCCCGCCGCCAAAAAGCGCCGCATGACCTACGAGGAACTCGTGCTTGAGCCGATGGTGTTTCGCGAAACGCATTCGGTCACGCAGCAATTGCTCGAAGCCGAACTCGTGCGCAAAGGACTGCAGGTCCAGCCCGTACTCTACGTGGACGGCCGCGAGGCGTTGCAAACGGCCATTGCGCAGGGCGTGGGTGTGGGCGTGATTGCGCATGCGGAATTCGGCGAGTCGCGGCGCATTCGCATGCTGCCGCTCGTGGACTGCCAGGTGCGCATGGTCGAATCGCTCACGCGCCTTGCCGACACGTCCTCGTCGAATCTGCTCGACGCTCTCTTTGCCACCCCGCTCGATTGAGCACGGCGGCAGGGCCGTCAGGACACCACGATGGCGGTGCCGACGGCATGGAGCAGATCGCGCAGCGTTTCGGCCTGCTCCATGCGCGCGCCGTGGCGCAGGTGAATGCGCAGCGCCCGGCCCGCGATGCCGTCGACCGGGCGCGCCAGCCACAGTTCGACTGCGAGCCCGAGTCCGTCGGGCGCATCGGGCACGACCGGCTCGACGACACGCGGCTTGAAGGAGGTGGTTTCGGACATGGCGGGCCCTCGTCGGTGGCGGGATCGGGTTGATCGTAACGAGGCTGTGCGCCCGCGCCAAACGAGAAATCCACGTATGCAAATGAGCGTGGCCCGAGATTGAATCGCAGCTGAAGCTGGCATGCGCGCCCTGCTCGCGCCGTGAGCCAGGTTTTGGACCTGGTCCTGGGCCTGGTTTGGCAGCAACGTAAAGCCGTGAGTGGCACACTGGACGCATCGTTCCATTGCAGCCTCGCATGGACCGAGATGGGAGGACCGCCTCATGGAACGCCCCTTTACCGATCGCCGCGAGGCGGGCCGTCTGCTCGCCGGCTCGCTCTCGGCCTACGCCGGCAGACGCGATGTCATCGTGCTCGCGCTTCCGCGCGGCGGCGTGCCGGTGGGCTACGAAGTCGCGCAGGCGCTGCGCGTGCCGCTCGATGTCTTGCCCGTGTGCAAGCTCGGCGTGCCCTGGCAGACGGAACTCGCGATGGGCGCGCTGTCGTCGAACGGCGCGCAGTACGTGGACAGCGCGCTCGTGCGCACGGCCGGCGTGAGCGAGGCGCAATTGCAGAGCGCGATGTCGCTCGCACGCATCGAGCTTGGCCGCCGCGAGGCGCGCTATCGCGGCGAGCGCGCCCCGCTCGCGGTGGCGGGCCGCGTGGCGATCGTCGTCGACGACGGCATGGCCACGGGCGCATCGCTCAAGGCGGCCGCGCTCGCGCTCGCGACGCTTGGCCCGGCGCGCATCGTCGCCGCGTTGCCGGTGGCGCCCGCGGGCTCGCAGGAACGCCTGGGCGGGGCCGTGGACGAATTCGTTTGCGCGCGCATGCCCGAGCCGTTCTATGCCGTCGGCCAGTTCTATCTCGACTTCGACCAGATCAGCGACGAAACCGTGCGCGACCTGCTCGACCAGGCCGCGGCCAGCCAGACCGACGGCGGCGCGCAAGACTGAGCCGTGGCGCGGCCGGTGCCGGACTTCTCACCGCTATTGCCGCTGTCGCCGCTGTCGCCGCACTTGTTGCCACCGCCGTTGCCAACGCTATTGCCGCCG
This sequence comes from Paraburkholderia sp., assembly GCA_036514415.1. Taxonomy (GTDB): domain Bacteria; phylum Pseudomonadota; class Gammaproteobacteria; order Burkholderiales; family Burkholderiaceae; genus Paraburkholderia. Next base: position 420 of record DATBXG010000580.1, on the reverse strand, counting down.
TCGTGCCTTATCGCACCGGGTTCGAAGCCTGCTCGCCCACCACCGTTTGCCACGGCCGCACGCGCCAGTTCTTTACGAGCCCGGAGCGCACATACGGGTCGGCGCGCGCGAACGCCTCGGCGGCGGCCGCGCTGTCGCCCTGAAAGAGCAGCAGCGCGTTGTCGACGGGATCGGCAATCGCGCCCGCGAGGAGCAGTTCCCCGCGTTCCACCGCGGCCCACGCGAGCGCCAGATGGGCGCCGCGGTGCTCGGGGCGGCGTTCGAGGTAATCGTCGGCGAGTTCGTACATCAAGAGGTAATGCATGTGCGTTCTCCGTGCTGTTGCGGCCGAAGCGGACTGGGAGGACGGCCGCTGGCGACCATTGTGCAGCAGCGCGCACGTCAACCAAAAACGCTGTCGCGTCGTTTTAATGGCGGCTT
>DATBXG010000579.1:0-2557 GCA_036514415.1 Paraburkholderia sp. | reverse complement strand
CTGCTCGTCACGCCCTCCGACGAATCCAGCCTGCCCAAGGCAATGCAGGCGGTCGGCCGGCGCTACGTGGCGCATTTCAACCGGCGCTATGCGCGTCGCGGCACGCTCTGGGAGGGGCGCTACCGCGCGACGGTCATCGAGGGCGAGCGCTTCTTCCTTCTGGCGAGCCGCGTCGTCGAGCTCGCGCCGGTGCGCAGCCACCTCGTGACAGCGCCCGAGGACTATCGATGGTCGAGCTACCGGCATCACATCGGCCTCACCGTCGACAGCCTCATCACCGACCATCCGCTGTACTGGGCGCTCGGCAACACGCCGTTCGAGCGTCAGCGCGCGTACCGCGAACTCTGTGAGCAGACGCTCGACGAACGCGAGACCACGCAACTCATGCAGGCGACGCTCAAGGGCTGGGTGCTGGGCAGCGACACCTACCGCGATTGGGCGTCGCGCACCGCGAACCGGCGCGTCTCGCCGCTGCCGCGCGGGCGGCCGCGCAAGGTACGCGAGGCGCCGGGCACGCCTGCTGCAGGCCCGGGCGTCAGTGGCGCGGCGGCCACAGCGAGCGCGGCTTCCATGCCCGCGGCGGGATCAGGTGGAGGCGGGCAGCCGGGCGGCTCAGGCGCCAGTCAATCTGGCTCCTATTCTGGCTCGCACACGGGTGCAAATTTAGGCGGCACTGCCTCGACGCATGCGGGCGGCCACACCGGGAGTGGTTCGGCTACAACATCAGGCGGGAATCAGGGGGGCCCGACGGGCCATTCTGGCGGCTCGCAGGGTTCCGGCGGCGGCACTTCGTCCGGTTCGGGTTCTGGGCACGAGGAGCGCAAGCCGGGCACCGGTACTCATTGATTGCTTTTTGGATCAAGTGCTTACGAGATAAACGGCATCTTCGGATGCCGTTTTCTTTTGCCTGACTTTAATATGGCCCCATTAAAAAAATGTGCGAATGCACCAAGACGATAATTGGGGTTCGAACACCACGTTTTATTTGCATCCCCTTGATTCGTCGCGTATATTCGCCTTTCGGCTCTCCTGGGCGCATAACGCGGGAAGCACGTAACACCCCGCGCAACGCCGTACAGCGGTCACGTAAGCGGCGTAAACCAAGAACACGGATTCAACGGCCGGCAACGGCCCCCACTCTGACGGTGTCCCCATGAACGATCACCAGCAGCGCGCCGCGGTGCCCGCCGCGCAAGGTCTCTATGACCCGCAAAACGAACACGACGCCTGTGGCGTCGGCTTCGTCGCCCACATCAAGGGCAAGAAGAGCCACGAAATCATTCAGCAAGGCCTGAAGATTCTCGAGAACCTCGACCACCGGGGCGCCGTGGGCGCCGATCCGCTGATGGGCGACGGCGCGGGCATCCTGATCCAGATTCCGGACGCCTTCTACCGCGAAGAGATGGCCAAGCAGGGCGTGACGCTGCCGCCGTTCGGCGAGTACGGCGTCGGCATGATCTTCCTGCCGAAGGAACACGCCTCGCGTCTCGCATGTGAACAGGAACTCGAGCGCACGGTGCGCGCGGAAGGCCAGGTCGTGCTGGGCTGGCGCGACGTGCCGGTCGACCACGCCATGCCGATCTCGCCCACGGTGAAGGCGAGCGAGCCGCTGATCCGCCAGATCTTCATCGGCCGCGGCAAGGACGTGATGGTCACGGACGCGCTCGAGCGCAAGCTGTACATCATCCGCAAGACCGCAAGCCACCGCATCCAGGCGCTCAAGCTCAAGCACGGCAAGGAATACTTCGTGCCTTCGTGCTCGGCGCGCACGGTCGTCTACAAGGGTCTGCTGCTGGCCGGCCAGGTCGGCGTCTACTACCGCGACCTGCAGGACGAGCGCGTGGTCTCGGCACTGGCGCTCGTGCACCAGCGCTTCTCCACGAACACGTTTCCGGCGTGGGAACTGGCTCACCCGTACCGCATGATCGCCCACAACGGTGAAATCAACACCGTGAAGGGCAACGTCAACTGGCTGAACGCCCGTACCGGCGCGATCGCCTCGCACGTGCTGGGCGACGATCTGCCCAAGCTCTGGCCGCTGATCTATCCGGGCCAGTCGGATACGGCTTCGTTCGACAACTGCCTCGAACTGCTGGTGATGGCCGGCTACCCGCTCGTCCACGCGATGATGATGATGATCCCGGAAGCCTGGGAGCAGCACACGCTGATGGACGAGAACCGCAAGGCGTTCTACGAATATCACGCCGCGATGATGGAGCCGTGGGACGGCCCCGCCGCGATCGCCTTCACCGACGGCCGCCAGATCGGCGCCACGCTCGACCGCAACGGCCTGCGCCCGGCGCGCTATCTGGTGACCTCGGACGACCGCATCGTCATGGCCTCCGAAATGGGCGTGCTGAAGATCCCGGAGGAGCACATCGTCACCAAGTGGCGGCTGCAGCCCGGCAAGATGCTGCTGGTCGACCTCGAACAAGGGCGCCTCATTCCCGACGACGAGATCAAGGCGCAACTCGCCGACAGCCATCCCTATCGCGAATGGCTCGACCGCACCCAGATCGTGCTGGAAGAACTCCCGGAGGCGCCGACCAAGGGCATG
>DATBXG010000578.1:0-4093 GCA_036514415.1 Paraburkholderia sp. | reverse complement strand
TCGACGCAGGGGCAGTTGCGTGGCGCGGCGAGCGCGGCGCATGCCTTGCTCGGGCAAGCCGCCGCGGCCACCGGCACGGGCTTGACGAGCGCGGGGCATTCGCTGCAGCGCTGGGCGAGCAACGCCACGGCGGCCGCATCGGCGCCGCAGCAGGCATCGGATGCCTCGCAGTGAGGCCGCGCCGGTGCGGGCTGGCGGATGGACCCGGTGGGCTGCCAGTCCTCGCGGGTTGACGGCCGGAATTAATGTAATTATGATGGTTACACTTATTGGCGCATTGGCTTTGGTACCTTCGCGCGCCGCTCAGACGTTGGCAGGTTTGTCGTGAATACGAGTAGCCGTTTCGCGTTCGCCGTTCACGTGCTCGCGCTGCTGGCGCAGCAGGAGGGTGTGCCGCTGTCGTCGGAGATCATCGCGGGCAGCGTGAACACGAATCCCGCGCTGATCCGCCGTCTGTTGTCGATGCTCGCCAACGCGGGCCTCACGGCGTCGCAACTGGGTGCGGGCGGCGGCGCGCTGCTGGCGCGCGAGCCGCAGACGATCACGCTGCTCGACGTCTACCGCGCGGTCGACGACGCGCAGTTGTTCGCCATGCACCGCGAGGAGCCGAATCCGGCCTGCATGGTCGGGCGGCATATCCAGCAGACGCTGCGCGGCGTGATCGACGACGCGCAGCGCGCGATGGAAGCGTCGCTCGCCACGCGCACGCTCGCGGACGTGGTCGACGACATGGCGCGAAGCGAGCGCAAGCTCGAGCGAACGCGAGCGCGACGCGCATGAGCGGCGAGCGTGCAGCAAAGACGTGCAGCAATACGACGTGTTGCAAAGCGCATCCACGGGGCATCGCCCCGTTTTTTTGCCCCATAAATGTAACTTTATCGGTTACATAATTTGATTGTCTCAACACAGACAACAGGAGTCAGTTCATGAGCAAGACACTGAAAATCGCACTCTTCGGCGCAACGGGCATGGTCGGTTCGCGCATTGCCGCCGAAGCGGCGCGCCGCGGCCACCAGGTGAGCGCACTGGTGCGCCAGCCCGAGCGCGTCGCAGCGGGGCCGAATATCCACGCGGCGAAGGCCGATCTGCTCGACGCGGCGAGCGTCGGCGCCGCGGTGCGCGGCCATGACGTGGTGGCGAGCGCCTACGCACCGCCCTGGGAAAACCTCGGCGATCTGCTGGTCGCGAGCCGCGCGCTCGTGGAAGGCATGCGCGCGGCGGGGCTCGAGCGCCTCGTGGTGGTGGGCGGCGCGGGCTCGCTGGAAGTCGCGCCCGGCAAGCAGCTCGTCGATACCGATGGCTTCCCCGACGCCTACAAGGCGATCGCGCTCGCGCACCGCGAGGCGCTCGGCTACTACCGCACCGTCACCGACATCGACTGGACCTTCTTCGCGCCGGCCGCGATCATCGCCCCCGGCGAGCGCAAGGGCACGTTCCGCACCGGCGCCGGTACGCTGATCGCCGACGCGAAGGGCGAGAGCCGCATTTCGGCCGAGGATTACGCGATCGCCTTCGTCGACGAGCTCGAGCAGGGCCGCTTCATTCGCCAGATCGTCACGGTCGCCTACTGACCGCCACGGATCGGCGACAACCCCGCTGACAAACTGTTACGCACGCGCGAGGCGCGCGCAGGCGGAGTGCGGCTAAACTGGAACGTCCTGGTTTTACCCCTCCGCCATGAATTCCAGCATCGGACGCGATGGCGCGGGCGCCGGGCCGTCGCGCATGCGCTTCGGTGCGGCGGATCGTGCACTTCTTTCCTGCGCCGCGCCGGCGCGCCTCTTCATGCGCGCGCTGATGCTCTTCGCATGGTTCGCGGCGTGTCTTGCCGCCCCGCTGCCGGCGGCCGCACAAGGCGCGCCGGCGCCCGTGCTGCCGGTCCTCAAAAGCATCATTACCGGCGCGCCCGCCACCGCCTCGGGCGCCTCGGCGGCCGAAGCGGCCTCGGCGCCATCACCGGCCAGCCAGGCCGAGTTCAAGCGTTCGCTCGACAGCGTCATCGCTACGCTCGACAACGAGCGCCAGCGCACCGCGCTCCTCAATCAGCTGAAGAAACTGCGCAGCGCTTCGGAAAACGTGGCGCCCGCGCCCGCTTCGGGCGCGGCGGCGACCTCGGGCCTGCTTGGCGCGATCGCTTCGGGCCTGGCTTCGGTCGAGGCCGACGCGCGCCGCGGCCGCAGCCCGCTTCACTACTGGGCCGGGCGCTTTAGCGCGGCCGGCAACGAGCTTTATCTCATCGCGTCAGGCGGGGAAAAGGAAAGCCTCGGCCGCGTCGTATTCGATCTGATTGCGATGCTGGCCGGCTGGGGCGCGTGCGCGGCGGTGCTGCGCTGGCTCGAGCGGCGCCTGCTCAGGCGCTTCGATGTCGAGACAGGCCTGCGGCCCGACCCGCGCACCATCGATCTCCTCATTTTCGTCGTGCATCGCGCGGCGCCATGGATCGTGGCGTTCGTCGGCGCGCTGGTGGTCGAACGTGCGATGCCGGAGGCGCTCGGGCGCACGCTCGCCCTCGTGATCGCCTATGCGATCGTCGCGGGCGCGGTGTTCTCGTCGATCTGCCTCATCATGTTTTCGCTGTTCGGCGCGGGGCACCGGCGCGCGGCCGTGCGCGTCCTGATCGCGCGCTCGCGCCGGCTCCTCTTCGCGATCGGCGTGCTGGCCGCGCTCGGCGACGCCGCGACCAATTTCGACGTCGCGCAACAGCTGGGCGTAAACCTCGCCGCCCTGGTGAGCACAGCGGCGAACATGGCGGCCGCCGTGCTCACAGCCGTGTTCGCCATCGGCTTCCGGCGGCCGGTCGCGCATCTCATCCGCAACCGCAGCTATACGCTGCGCCATGGCCACAAGGCGTTGACCGAAGTGTTCGACGTGCTCGCCTCGCTTTGGCAACTGCCCATGCTGCTGCTCGCCGCCGCCTCGATCATTGCCACCTTCGGCGGCATCGGCGCCCGCGACGACGTGCTGCAGATTTCCGTGGTGACGGCGCTTCTGCTCGTGCTCGCGTTCTTCCTCTCGGCGGTCGTGTTCCGCATCACCCGTCCAGCCCCCGCGCGCGTGCGCCGGCGCTCGCCGTATCTGCGGCGGCTGCTGCGCTTCGCGGGCACGCTGCTCGTGCTGTTTATCTGGCTCGCGTACTTCGAATCGTGCGCACGCCTCTGGGACGTATCGCTCGCGGCCATCATCGAGGCGAGCGTGGCCGCGCGCGGCATCGCGCACGCGATCTTCGCGATCGTGACGACGGTGTTCCTCGCGTGGCTCGTCTGGATCGTGCTCGACACCGCGATCCTCGAAGCGCTCAATCCGAGCGGCCCGCGCGCCAAGGGCCGCGCGCCCAGCACGCGCGCGCGCACCATGCTGCCGCTCGTGCGCAATGCCGTGCTCGTGTCGATCCTCACGATCACCGGCATCGTCACCGCCGCGAATCTCGGCATCAACGTCACGCCGCTGCTGGCGGGCGCGGGCGTGATCGGCCTCGCCATCGGCTTTGGCGCGCAGTCGCTCGTCGCCGACCTCATCACGGGTCTCTTCATCATCATCGAGGAGACGATCTCGGTGGGTGACTGGATCGATATCGACAACGGCCACGCGGGCACCGTCGAGCATCTGTCGATCCGCACCGTACGGCTGCGCGACGGGCAGGGTGCGATCCACGCCATTCCGTTCTCGCAGATCAAGATCGTGAAGAACCTTTCGCGCGATTTCGCGTTTGCCGTGTTCGAGGTGCGCGTGCCGTTCTCGGTCGATCTCGATACGGTCACGCGCATGATCCGCGAAACGGGTGCGGAGCTCGTGGCCGATTTCCGCTATCGCCGCGAGATACTCGGGCCGGTGGAAGTGTGGGGGCTCGACCGTTTCGACCCGAACTGGATGGTGGTGAAAGGGCAGATCAAGACGCGCCCGCTGCAGCAATGGAGCGTGGCGCGCGCATTCAACGCACGGCTCAAGCGCCACATGGACGAGGCCGGCATCGACATGCCGGTGCCGCAGATGCAGGTGCACATGTCGTCGCGCGGCGACGACGCTGGGCACGCGCACGAAGCGGCCGGGAGCGCGATGCATGGCCACGCGCATACGCCTCGCGAACGCGCGGGCG
>DATBXG010000577.1:0-4556 GCA_036514415.1 Paraburkholderia sp. | reverse complement strand
TCGTCGTATTTTTCTGCCTCGATCACGAGCAGCGTGCCGTTGAGCGCGTCGCACTGAGGCGCGAGCGTCGCGCCGCCCAGCCTCACGAACACCCCGCGCTGCGCGGCCGAGCGCAAATACGTGCGATGCACCGCGCGCACGCGCTCGCGCACTTCGCGCATGCCGGGCTTGTCGGTGGCGAACACCGCGTAATAGCGTGTGTGCGGTCTCATGCGCTCTCCAGCACGAAGTCGTAGCGCGCCTCGCGAAAACCGCCCTCGAAGCCGAACCGTTGCGCAGCCGCCTCGCCCACCGCGTGCTCGCGATAGTCCACGAGAAGCGAAGGCTTCACGCCGAACACGGCGTCCGAGTCCAGATACGGGTCGTTCTGTTTGAACAGATGCGTCACGAGCGTGCTGTGGCCCGGCGCCGTGATCATGAAGTGCAGATGGGCAGGCCGCCACGGATGCCGCCCCGTGGCGTTGAGCATGCGGCCCACCGGGCCATCGGTCGGAATCGGATAGCACACGGGCACGATGGTGCGGATCGCGTAGCGGCCCTCGTCGTCCGTGCGATAGCGTCCGCGCAGGTTGCCGTGCGGCTGTGCTGTGTCCTGTCCCGAGTACATGCCGTTGTCCGCCGTCTGCCACACGTCGAGCAGCGCGCTCGCCACAGGCTTGCCGTCAGTCGTCAGCACCCGGCCGTGCACGAGGGCCGGCGTGCCTCGCGTGAATGCCATATTCTCGCCATAGGCGCGTTCCGGCATGCCTTCGATATAGAACGGGCCGAACACGGTCGTATCGGTCGCGCCCGTTGCGTAGCGGTGATTGATCGCGTCGACGAGCATCGACACGCCCAGCGTGTCGGACAGCAGGATGAACTCCTGGCGCACGACGTCGTCGCACATCTGGCCCGTCTCGGTCAGGAAGCGGATCGCGGCGAACCATTCCGCCTCCGTAGGCTCGACTTCGCGCACGTAGGCGTGCAGATGCCGCACGAGGCTTTGCATCAGCGTGCGCAAGCGCGCATCGGGCGTGTTCGCGAAGCGGGCCACGACCTGTTCCGTCAAGGCACGTTCGGCCTCGCTGCCATGTATCGACATGGTTGTCTCCTTTGCTCCGTTCGGTGCGCCACGCACGCGGCGTGGCCCGGCTAGCGCGGCGCCGCGCCTTCCCACGCCCGTTGCAGCAACGCGCGGATCGCCTCGCGCTCCAACGGACGCGGATTGGGATAGGCATTCGTGCACGCAAGATCGGCCGCTTCGTCGAGGCCTGCTTCTGGCATGCCGATTTCCTTTAGCGACAGTGCGATGCCAAGCGACTGGTTCAACGCGTAGAGCCGCGGCCCGGCTTCGTCCGCATGCGCGCCGCCAAGTGCGCGCGCGACGCGTTCGAGCGCTTGCGGCGCGGCCCAGTGGTTGTAGTGCGCGGTATGCGGCAGCATGACCGCATGGGTTTGCGCGTGCGGCAGGTTGAACGTTCCGCCCAGCGTGTGACAAAGCTTGTGGTGCAGGGCCATGCCCACTGCGCCAAGGCAGCTGCCCGCGAGCCACGCGCCGTAGAGCGCGCGACTGCGCATCGCCGCGTCGTCCGGGTGACGCACGACGCCCGGCAGCGCCTCGCCCATCGCGCGAATCGATTCTTCGGCCATCAGGCTGATTACCGGGTTCGCGTCCTCCGCATAGAGCGCCTCTACCGCATGCGCCATCGCGTTCACGCCCGACGCCGCCGAAATGCCCGCAGGGAGCGAGACGGTGAGCGCCGGGTCGTAGATCACGGTGCGCGGCAGCACGCGCAGGTCGCGTCCGGTCTTCTTCAGCCGCCCTTCGGTGAGACCGTAGATGGGTGTCATCTCCGAGCCCGCGTAGGTCGTGGGCACGGCGACGATCGGCAGCGCGGATTCGAGCGCGATGGCCTTGCCAAGGCCGATGGTCGAGCCGCCGCCCACGGCCACGCAGCACCGCGCGTCGAGCGCCGCCGCCTTCTCGCGCGCGGCCCGCGCGACTTCCACCGGCACGTGCATGACCGCCTCCGCATGGATGCCCGCGGCGCGCTCGCCGAGCAGGCGCGCCACTTCTTCGGCGAGCGCTCGCTGCTCGGGCGTCGAAAGGATCAACGCGCGGCGCGCGCCCAGACGGTCGATTTCCTCGGGCAACCGCGCGAGGTTGCCCCAGCCGAACACCACGCGCGACGGCAAACCCTGATAGACGAAGCGATCCATGCTGCCCTCAGCGCTTGAAGTGCGGCGGAACCTGGGCGTCCACGTTGACCCACACCGAGCGGGCCTCGGTGTAGTCGTGCATCGCCTCGAAGCCCATTTCGCGCCCGTAGCCCGATTGACCGACGCCGCCGAACGGGCTGCCCGGATTCACGCGCTTGTAGCAGTTCACCCAGCACATGCCCGCGTGTATCTTGCCCGCGATGCTGTGCGCGCGCGAGAGGTCGCGCGTCCAGAGGCCGCTGCCGAGACCGTAGTCGGTGCCGTTGGCAATGGCGAGCGCCTCTTCGTCGGACTTGAAACGCAGCACGGTGACGAACGGGCCGAACACCTCTTCCTGCGCGATGCGATCGTCCGGTGTCTTCGCCTCGATCACCGTGGGCCGCACGTAGTAGCCGTTGGCAAGTGCGGGGTCCTGTGGTGCGCTGCCGCCCGTGAGCACGCGCCCGCCCTGCTCGCGCGCCACGTCTACGAAGGCCTTCACGCGCTCCAGATGTTGCAGCGACGTGAGCGGTCCCATTTCTGTTTCGGGGTCCAAAGGATTGCCTACACGAATCGACGCCGCCAGCGCGACGAAGCGCTCGAGGAATTCATCGGCGATGCGTTCGTGCAGGACGAGCCGCGAGCCCGCGATGCACGCCTGCCCCTGGTTGTGGAAGATCGCCCAGGCCGCGCCGTTGATGGCCGCGTCGAGACTGGCGTCGTCGAACACGATATTGGCGCCCTTGCCGCCCAGCTCGAGCTGCACGCGCTTCAGGTTGCCCTGCGAGGCCTCCACGATGCGCCGCCCCGTAGCCGTCGACCCCGTAAAAGCGATCTTGCCCACGCCCTCGTGCCCGGCGAGGCGCTGCCCCGCGGTATGGCCATAGCCCGGCACGACGTTGACGACACCCGCGGGAAAGCCCACTTCCGCCATCAGCTCGACGATGCGCAGCGTGGAGAGCGGCGTGATCTCCGAAGGCTTCAGCACGACCGTGTTGCCGGCCGCGAGCGCCGGGCCCATTTTCCAGCTCGTGAACATGAGCGGGAAATTCCACGGCACGATCTGCCCCACCACGCCGATCGGCGCGCGCTGCACGTAGTTGAGAAAACCCGTTTCGACGGGAATGACCGAGCCCTGGAGCTTGTCGGCCATGCCGCCGAAGTAGCGAAAGCACGCGGCCGTGCGCGGCACGTCGAGCGCGCGCGAATCGCGAACCGGATGCCCCGTGTCGAGCGATTCCAGTTGCGCGAGTTCTTCGCCGTTCGCTTCGATGGCGTCGGCAAGACGCAGCAGCAGGCGGCCACGCTCGGTGGCCGGCATCGCCGCCCACTGCGGGAACGCGCGCGTGGCGGCGGCTACGGCCAGATCGACGTCGGCCGCGGTGGCGGCGGCGATCTTCGTGATCAGCGAGCCGTCGTGCGGATTGAGCACGTCGATGGTGCCGCCCTCGACGGCGTCAACAAAGCGGCCATCGATGAACAATTGCGTTTGCATGAATAAATCCTCGGTTGATGCTTAGGCGTACTGCGTAGCTGCAAAACTCGTTCAGAAGTCGACCGGATACGGCTTGAGTTCGCCGCTCTCGTAGCGCCTGGGCAAACCGGTGGTCGCGTTCTCCCACACGAGCAGCATCGAACGCTTGGTCGAATAGCCCTGGTGGCGAATATCGGCGGGCATCGCGCAGATGTCGCCCGCGCGCATGGTGATGCGCGCACGCGGCGCGCCCGTGTTCTTGTCGCCGATGTCCCAGACGATCTCGTCCGAGAGTTGCAGGAACCATTCAACGCGGTCGTTGCCATGGAAAACCGGCAGGATGTACTCCTCCGTGGTCGGGCAGAACAGGCTCTGGCCGCACACCGAAGTGACCGAGGGATTCCACGTCACATCCGAGCGCGAGAGGTACTTGAAGAGGTTGAACGCATGCAGCTCGCCTTCGAAACCGGGCTCGGCATGCACCTCGGGGTTGTCCTGAGACACGTCGGCGAAGGCGCGGTTCACGGGCAGGTCATCGCGCAGCGGCGAGTCGCCTTCGAGGCCCGGCATACGGCGCGTGGCGATGCGCGTGCGCTCGATCGCGGCGTCGTTCCCCCCGTGCTTGCGGCCGAATGCCGTGCCCGTTTCCTCGGGCGCGGCGAACGGGTCGAAGCCTTCGTTGGTCCAGTCGTGGAGGATCGCCTTGAAGGTCGCCATGATGGCAGGCGTTTCGAAAGTCTCGATATAGTCCACGCCGGCTTCCTTCATGATGCCGTTGAACGAGCCCGCATACACGTCCACCTTGCCGTAGTGGTTGCGCGTGCCGAACACGTGGTCGAAATTCACCCAGCCGTAGAAGAAGCCCCAGGCCACGTCGCGCATCATCGCGCGCAGGAAGGCGTCG
>DATBXG010000576.1:0-2490 GCA_036514415.1 Paraburkholderia sp. | reverse complement strand
TGCGCGCAAATGCTGTGTCACGCCGCCGTGTGCCACAAAACAGTGCGTGGCTACGGCGTTCGTGGTGCAGCGCGCCCGCGTGTCGTGCGCGACGCACTAGCGCGGCGCACGGGCGCTGCCATGAATCTCGCGCACAGGAGGGCCGACGCATGAGTCAGACGAGCCAGACGAGTCAGATGAATACGACCTTGACGATCAGCAGTCGAAACTATTCGTCGTGGTCCATGCGAGGCTGGCTGCTCGCGAAACTGGCGGGACTGGAATTCGAAACGGTCACCGTCCCCATCGACGACGCCGCGGCGCGCGCCGAGCTTCTGCTGCTCTCGCCCTCGATACTCGTGCCCTGCTTGAGGCACGACGGCATCGAGATCTGGGACACGCTCGCGATCTGCGAATACCTCAACGAGATCCGCCCACAGGCACGGCTCCTTCCGGCGGACCGCAAGGCGCGCGCGCACTGCCGCTCGGTTTGCGGCGAAATGCACTCGGGCTTCAGCGCGCTGCGCTCCGCGCTGCCGATGAACCTGCGCGGCCACTTCCCGAATTTCCGCATCTGGTCGCGCGCGCAGGACGACATCGAGCGGATTCTCACGATCTGGCGCGACTGCCTCCAGCGCTATGGCGGACCCTGGCTCTTCGGCGAGATCGGCGCGGCCGACGCGATGTATGCCCCCGTCGTCACGCGCCTGCTGACTTACGAAGTGCCGCTCGACGCCGATATCGGCGAGTACTGCATGCGTGTGCTCAAGCAGCCCTATGTCGCCGAATGGATCGCGGCCGCGCAATCGGAAACCGAGGACATCGACGAGCTCGACATGGAATTCTGATCGAGCCCGCCGGGCTCCCGGTTCAGAAGACCGTTCAGAACCGGTGCCGCATGCCGATCGCGACCACCGTCTGCTGACTGGTCGACGAAGGCGTCTGCCCGCTGATATCCGCACCGAGGCCCGAGCCGTCCGCGCTGATGTGCTGGTAGCTCGCCTGCGCATAGACATCGGTGCGCTTCGAGAGGAAGTAGTCGGCCTGCACCGACACCTCGTGCCAGCGCGGGTGATGCTCGCCGCCCGACGTCGAAAGCGCGCCTTGCGTGAAGGTGTAGGCGCCGTTCAGGCTGAATTGCGGCGTGAAGCTATAGCTCGCGTTCACCTCGTAATTGCTGAAGCTCGCGCCCTGCCCGCTCTGCACGAGGCCGAGGCTGTTCGCGCCGTTGATCGTGTCGAGCCCGCCCAGTTGCGTGCGGGTCCAGACGAAGCCGAAGCGCGCATTTTGCATGACGTAGTTGACGCCCGCCCCATAGGTGCGCTGCCGGGCCGCGATGAAGGTGCGGTCGGTGAGCGTGAGCGCGCCGCCCGTGTTGCTGCTGCCGCCGTTGTTCGCCTGCAGATAGCCCGCACCGAACTCGAACGCGCCGAAATCGTACGACGCGCCGAAGCTGTAGAGGCGGTTGTCGTCGAAGCCGCCCGCCTCGTTCGAGAAGCCGTAGAGCGCGCCGAACTTCACGCCGCCATAGTTCGTGCTCGCGTACTTCACCGCGTTGTTCACGCGGAACGAGTTGTTGAGGTTGTCGTTGTCGTACGGGTGCGCCGAGAGATTGTTGCCGCCCGGATGACGCCCCGTGAAGCTGAGCGGCGCGAGGTAGTCGACCACGGAATCATACTGGCGGCCCAGCGTGAGCGTGCCGTAGCGGTTGTTTTCGAGGCCCGCGTAAGCCTGGTAGCCGAACATGCGGCCGCCCTGGCGCAGCGTGCCGTTCGTCACGCTGAAGCCGCTCTCCAGCCGGAAGATGGCGCGCGTGCCGCCGCCCAGGTCCTCGCTGCCGGTCACGCCCCAGTGGCTGCCCGTCACGTTGCCGCTGCCGGCGGCCCAGAGGCTGTGGCCGCCGGCGTTGCTGTTCCAGGAAAGGCCGGCGTCGATCACGCCATACAGCGTCACACTGCCTTGTGCGTGAGCCCCGCATGCATAGGCCGCGGCGAAAGCGGCGGCGACGAGCGTCTTTTTCATTGTTTTTTCCTTCGAGTTGTTGCGAGTTTTCGTCATGGCGAACGCCGCACAGCGCGCAAACCGGCCGCGCATTCGCGCGGGGCGAATGCGGTCCGGCGTCGCGAAGACGCGCGCTTGAACGGCGGATTGAACGGGCTGGCTGGGCCGCGCTAGTGGCGGCTGGCGATGCCCTGCTGACCGGCGAGACCGTCGATCAGAACCTGAAGCTGTCCGCGCGAGCATCGTTCGATGCGCGCGCAAACGCCGAACACCTCGGCGAGGCTGGCGGCGGTGACGACCTCGGCGGGTGTGCCGAGACGCACGATGCGCCCCTGGTGCAGCAGCATCGCGCGGTCGCAGGCACGCACCGCCGCGTTGATGTCGTGCAGCACGACCACCGTGACGATCGCGCGCTCGCGCGTCACGTCGCGCAGCACCTGCATCACCTGGAACTGGTGATTGAGGTCGAGCGCGGAGCACGGCTCGTCGAGCAGCAGCACCTGCGGATCG
>DATBXG010000575.1:0-8524 GCA_036514415.1 Paraburkholderia sp. | reverse complement strand
ATTACACGCCCTGCTTCAGGCTCGCGCCGATGAATTCGTCGAGGTCGCCGTCGAGCACCTTCTGCGTGTTCGAGATCTCGACGTTCGTGCGCAGGTCCTTGATGCGGCTCTGGTCCAGCACATACGAGCGGATCTGGTGGCCCCAGCCCACATCGGTCTTGCCGGCTTCGAGCTTGTCCTGCTCCGACTGGCGCTTGCGCATTTCGGCCTCGTACAGGCGCGACTTCAGCATCGCCATGGCCTCGGCGCGGTTGCGGTGCTGCGAGCGGTCGTTCTGGCACTGCACGACGATGCCGGTGGGCATGTGCGTGATCCGCACGGCGGAGTCGGTCTTGTTGATGTGCTGACCGCCCGCGCCCGAAGCGCGATACGTGTCGATGCGCAGATCGGCCGGATTGACGTCGATCTCGAACGAGTCGTCGATTTCCGGATACACGAACACCGACGAGAACGACGTGTGGCGGCCGCCCGACGAGTCGAACGGCGACTTGCGCACGAGGCGGTGAATGCCGGTTTCGGTGCGCAGGAAGCCGTAGGCGTACTCGCCTTCGACCTTGATCGTCGCGCTCTTGATGCCGGCCACGTCGCCTTCGGATTCTTCGAGCACTTCGGTCTTGAAGCCCTTGCGCTCGCAGTAGCGCACGTACTGGCGCAGCAGCATCGACGCCCAGTCGCAGGCCTCGGTGCCGCCGGCGCCGGCCTGGATGTCGATGAAGGCGTTATTCGGGTCGGCCGGGTTCGCGAACATGCGGCGGAACTCGACGCCGGCTACGCGCTTCTCGATTTCAGCGGCGTCGGCCTCGCAGGCGACGAGCGTGTCTTCGTCGCTTTCCTCGCGCGCCATCTCGAAGAGATCCTGCGTGTCGCGCGTGTCGTTCTCGATGCCGTCGAGCACGTGCACGACGCCTTCGAGCAGCTTCTTTTCCTTGCCGAGCCCCTGGGCGTGCTTCGAGTCGTTCCAGACGTTCGGGTCTTCGAGTTCGCTATTGACTTCGACGAGCCGTCGGGCTTTTACGTCGTAGTCAAAGATACCCCCGTAGCTCGCCCGCGCGCGTGCGCAGGTCCGCCAAAAGGGCTTCGATCGCGTTGAGACGTTCCGCTTCCATTTGTGTCGTGATCCGGCGTGTAAAACATTGAATTATAGCCGATTGGACCTGGATCAAGGGCGGTGCGGGCCGATCGCACGGCCCGCGCCTGAAGCGTCAGAGCGCCGCGTGCTCCACCACGAGCTGCACGCGCGAGACGCCGTTCCAGGTGTCGCGCACGAGCCGGTAGGCCACGGTGGTGTGCTGCGGCAGCGACTCGGTGTGGTTGAACCAGATCGCGTTGAAGCGCTGGCGGCCGCGCAGCAGCTGCAGCTTGAGATGCTTGTCTTTGACGAGCGCCTGCGAAGCCACCTCGAATTCGCCCGAGAACACGGGCGCCGGAAAGCCCTGGCCCCATACCGCGGCGTCGAGCATTTCCACGAAATCGGGCGTGAAATAGGCGTCTTCGAGATCACCGTCGGTTTCGACGGTGCGCGCGAGCGCCTCGTCCGTGAGCCACTCGCGGCCCACGCGCTCGAACGCGGCGGCGAAGCGCGGCACGTCGGCGGCGGCGATCGTCATGCCTGCGGCCATGGCGTGGCCGCCGAACTTGTGGATGAGACCGGGCTCGCGCTTCGAAATCAGATCGACGGCGTCGCGCAGATGAAAACCGGGGATCGAGCGGCCCGAGCCCTTCACGAGTTCGCCGTCGTCGTCGGCGGGCGCGAACGTGAACGAGGGGCGGTGGAAGCGCTCCTTCAGCCGCCCCGCGACGATGCCGATCACGCCCTGGTGCCAGCCTTCGTTGAAGAGCGTGAGCGTGGCCTTGCCCTGCGGATCGACGTCGGCGAGATCGGAGAGCGCCTGCTGCTGCATGCCGGCCTCGATCTCGCGGCGCTCGCGGTTCATCGAGTCGAGCTGCTGGGCCAGTTCCCACGCGCGGCCCACGTCGTCGGTGGTCAGGCACTCGATGCCGAGCGACATGTCCGAGAGACGTCCCGCCGCGTTCAGGCGCGGGCCGAGCGCGAAGCCGAAGTCGAAACCGGACGCGCTTTTCGCGTCGCGGCCCGCAGCGCGGAAGAGCGCCGCGATGCCCGGCTGCATGCGGCCGTTGCGCACGCGCTGCAAACCCTGCGCGACGAGCACGCGGTTGTTGCAGTCGAGCTTCACGACGTCGGCGACGGTGCCCAGCGCGACGAGATCGAGCAGGCCGTCGAGACGCGGCTCCGGCTGCGCGTCGTTGAACGCGCCGCGGCGGCGCAGCTCGGCGCGCAGCGCGAGCAGCGTATAGAACATCACGCCCACGCCGGCGATGCACTTGCTCGGAAACTCGCAGCCCGGCTGATTCGGATTGACGATAGCGCGCGCGGCGGGCAGCGTGTCGCCGGGCAGGTGGTGGTCGGTCACGAGCACATCGATGCCGAGCGCGTTCGCGGCCTCGACCCCTTCCACGCTGGCAATGCCGTTATCGACGGTGATGAGCAGGTCGGGTTTGCCGCCTTTGCGCTGCGCCGCGAGCGCGACGATCTCGGGCGTGAGGCCATAGCCATACTCGAAGCGGTTCGGCACGAGATAGTCGATCTGCGCGCCGAGCATGCGCAGGCCGCGCACGGCCACGGCGCAGGCCGTGGCGCCGTCGCAATCGTAGTCGGCCACGACGAGCATGCGGCGATTCGCGGCGAGCGCGTCGGCGAGCAGCACGGCGGCGTCATCCAGGCCCTTCATGCCCGCGGGCGGAATCAGGCGCGCGAGGCCGGTTTCGATCTCGTCGGGCTGGCAGATGCCGCGCGAGGCATAGAGACGCGCGAGCACCGGGTGCAGGCCGTGGCGCACGAGCGCTTCGGTGTCGGCGGGCGAACAGGCGCGTGTGACGATTCGGGTCATGCGTGGCGGCGGAAGAAAGAAGTCATTCGGGGATCATTCGACGAAGAGCGACGCGAACAGGCGGCGTCGCCAGAATTTGCGCAAATCGCCGCGCGTAATGGAGAGCGTGACCGAGCCGGTGTCGCCGCACAGTGTGAGGTCGAGCGCCGCGAGCGCGCCCGTTTGCAGCGCCGCGAGGGCGGGCGCGAACCAGTCGCGCTCCAGCTGCGCGAACGCGGCGTTCCAGCGGCCCCAGTCCTGCTGGATGAACGCCGCCGAGAACGGATCCAGCTCGACAAGCGTCGTGCCGGCGCCATTGAGCGCGCTCGAGAGCGCGCCGAAGGTAGACGGTGCGGCGTCCACCTGCGCCTTTGCGGCGAGCGCGAGGCCGCGTGTGGCGGCCGCATCGGAGCGCACGCGCGCGAACGGGCTCGTGACGGCGCGCAGCGCGCCCTGTGCGTGGAACCAGATCGAGTTGACAGCGGGCAAACCGCGCGCTTCGCGCGCCTCGTTGACGGGGTGCTCGAACCAGGCCATCTGCACTTCGTTCTGCACCTTCATCCAGGCGCGCGAACGCTGGCCCGAGTGGGCCTCGTGCGGCAGCCAGATCTCGATGTTGCGACCGCTCGCGCGCAAGGGCGACGCGCCGGCGAGCGTGCCGAACGCCTCCGACGAGAGATACCAGCGCTGCGGCGTGGGGGCCTCGACGCGCACGCCCAGCTCTTCGATCAGCGGGCGGGCGACGGTGTAGAGCGTGGCGGCGTCGGCGTCGGCGAGTTCTAGCGAAGCAGGGTCGATCAGCACCAGATGATCGTGCGCGATACGCACGTGCACGGGCTGCACGCACGCCCATGTGGCGTCGCCGGGCGTGCCGCCGTCGGCGAGCAGCATGTAGGGCGCGAGCGGTGCTTCGTCGTCGGCGGCCGATGCGGGTTTTGCGCTGGCGGGGTCCGGGCCGAGCGCGCCGAACTGCCGAGCGACCCAGCGCTCGTGCGGCAGCGTGCGCTGAAAGTCCTCGCCGATCACTTGCTCGCCGAGTGTCGCGCGCGCAACCAGTTTCGCAAGCGCCGGATACTCGAGGCCCGCGAGCGCGGTGGAGGCGGTGGCCGCCGAGGGCAAGGCAAAGGGGACGAGGAGATGGAGTCGGTCGGCGGGCATGATGGTGCGCATTGTACTTCGGCGCTCCGTGCGCCGGGCGCGCCTCGGGCGGGTTCGCGCCCCGGCTGCGGCACTTGTGGCCGAAAAGCGGCTCGAAGGAGAGGGCGCATGAGTCGAACGCGTGGACAAGGCATGGAGAAAACGTCGACGTAGCCCCGCGCGGGCTGCCGAAGTCCGCGCGAAAGTCCGTGCGAAAGTCCGTGAAGCGCCGCCAGTGTGGCAAACTTCGCGGTTGATCGCCGCCCGTCCCGGCACGATATTCTCCGGTTGTCCGGCGCACTGGTCCCAAGCCTGTGCGCCCCCAAAGGACCGCCGGAGCGCAACGAAGACGCAAAAAGGATTCGCTTGAAACTTCCCTACGAATGGCAGATAGGCTGGCGCTACACCCGCGCCGGCAAGCGCACGACCGGCAACGGTTTCATCTCGTTCATCGCGCTCGTTTCGATGTCGGGCATCGCGCTCGGCGTCGCGGCGCTGATCGTCGTGCTCTCGGTGATGAACGGATTTCAGCGCGACGTGCGCGACCGCATGCTCTCCGTGCTCGCGCACATCGAGATCTTTTCGCCCACGGGCACGATGCCCGACTGGCAGCTCACCGCGAAGGAAGCGAAGTCCAATCCCGAGGTGATCGGCGCGGCGCCTTACGTGGACGCCCAGGCGCTGCTCACGCGCGGTGACAGCGTGAACGGCGTCGCGCTGCGCGGCATCGAGCCCTCCGAAGAGCCGCAGGTCTCGGATATCGGCAAGGAGATGAAGGCGGGCAGCCTGAACGACCTCACGCCGGGCAGCTTCAGCATCGTGCTCGGCGCAGACCTCGCCATGAACCTCGGCGTGACGGTGGGCGACAAGGTCACGCTCGTCGCGCCCGAGGGCTCGATCACGCCGGCCGGCATGCTGCCGCGCCTGAAGCAGTTCACCGTGGTGGGCGTGTTCGAGTCGGGCCACTACGAGTACGACAGCACGCTCGCGCTCACCAACATCCGCGACGCCGAAGTGCTTTATCGCCTGGGCGCGCCAAGCGGCGTGCGCCTGCGCCTGAAGGACATGCAGCGCGCGCCGGCGGTGGCGCGCCAGCTCGTGCACACGCTCTCGGGCGATCTCTATATCCGCGACTGGACGCAGCAGAACAAGACCTGGTTCTCGGCCGTGCAGATCGAAAAACGCATGATGTTCATCATTCTCACGCTCATCATCGCGGTCGCGGCGTTCAATCTCGTTTCGTCTCTTGTCATGACCGTCACCAACAAGCAGGCCGATATCGCGATCCTGCGCACGCTCGGCGCGCAGCCGGGCTCGATCATGAAGATCTTCGTCGTGCAGGGCGTGACGATCGGCTTCGTGGGCACCGGCCTCGGCATCGCGCTCGGCTGCCTGATCGCGTGGAGCATTCCGTGGAGCGTGCCGGCGATCGAGCATCTGCTCGGCATCCAGTTCCTGCCGCCATCCGTGTATTTCATCAGCGAGCTGCCTTCGGAACTCGTGGCGTCCGACGTGATCCGCATCGGCGTGATCGCGTTCGTGCTGTCCGCGCTCGCCACGCTCTATCCGAGCTGGCGCGCGGCCAAGGTTCGTCCCGCGGAGGCGCTGCGCTATGAATGACCGTCAATCGCTCGTCGCCGCGGCCGGCGACTATCCGTACGTGCTCGAAGCACACGGCGTTTCGAAGGTGTTCGGCCAGGGCGCGCTTGCCGTGCAGGTGCTTCACGACACTGACCTCAAGGTGAAGCGCGGCGAGAAGCTCGCCGTGGTGGGCGCGTCGGGCTCGGGCAAGAGCACGCTGCTGCACGTGCTGGGCGGCCTCGACGAGCCGGGCGCGGGCAAGGTCTCGGTGCTCGGCAAGCCGTTCACCGAGCTTTCCGAGCGCGAGCGCAACGAACTGCGCAATCGCGCGCTGGGCTTCGTCTATCAGTTCCATCATCTGCTGCCCGAGTTCTCGGCGCTCGACAACGTGGCGATGCCGCTGCGCATTCGCCGCATGATGCAGGAAGACGCGCGCGCCGAGGCAATGGCGATACTGGAGCGCGTAGGCCTCGCGCACCGCGCGCGCAACCGGCCGGGCGAGCTTTCGGGCGGCGAGCGCCAGCGCGTGGCGATCGCGCGCGCACTCGTGACGAAGCCCGCCTGCGTGCTCGCCGACGAGCCCACGGGCAACCTCGACGGCGCGACCGCGGACACGGTCTTCAATCTCATGCTCGAGCTTTCCGATCAGTTCGATACGAGCTTCGTGATCGTCACGCACGATCCCGATCTGGCGGCGCGCTGCGACCGCATCGTGCGCTTGCGCGACGGCATGTTGCACGAAGAGCCGGTCGTGCCGGTCTGAATCTCCCAGCGAGCGAGCGCCATGTGGATCGACACGCACTGCCATCTCGACGCCGCCGAGTTCGACGCTGACCGCGACGCGGTTGCGGCGGCCGCGCACGCGGCGGGCGTGTCGCGCATCGTGATCCCGGCGGTGGGGCGCGAGAACTTCGCGGTGGTTCGAGCGCTCGCGCACCGCACCTCGGGCGCGGTCTACGCGCTCGGCATCCATCCGCTCTATACGCCGCAGGCGCGCGACGAAGACCTTGAAGTGTTGCGGCGCGAAATCGAGGCGAGCCTCGATGACCCGCGCTTTGTCGGCATCGGCGAGATCGGGCTCGATTACTTCGTTCCGGGTCTCGACGACGCGCGCCAGCAGCACTTCTACGATGCCCAACTGCGCCTCGCGCGCGAATTCGGCTTGCCGGCGATCTGCCATGTGCGCAAGTCGCAGGACCAGGTGCTCAAAGGTCTGCGCCGCAACGGCGTGACGGGCGGCATTGCGCATGCGTTCAACGGGAGTTTCCAGCAGGCGCGCGCGTTCATCGACCATGGCATGCATCTGGGCTTCGGCGGCAACGTCACGTTCGAGCGCGCGCTGCAGATCCGGCGTCTTGCGGAGCAGTTGCCGCTCGAGGCGATCGTCATGGAAACCGATGCGCCCGACATCTCGCCGGCCTGGCTCTACCGCGAGCGCAACACGCCCGACCAGGTGCCGCGCATCGGCGCCGTGCTCGCGGGCTTGCGCGGCCTCAGTGCCGGGGAACTTGCCCTTGGCACGACGGCTAACGCGGCGGCTGCGCTGCCTCGGCTCGCACTTTCGTCTGCATAATCGTTGCCAGGGTGGTGTGCGCGGCGTGCGTGCCGCGGCGCGATTGACTCGATCCGTGTGATGCGTGCGATTCGTGCATTGGGCCCCCTCGTTGTGAGGAGGCAGGATGCGGGCGATTTGGTGCGGGTTTGCGCTGGGCGTGATCGTGTTGCAGCGGCAGGCTGCGTTGCCGGGGTGGGGCGCGTGGGCCGGGCTCGTGCTGGCAATCGTGCTTGCCGCCGGGTGGGCCGCCTGGGCGCTCGGCGCCGGCAACGGGCGACGCTGGCGCGTTGTGAGCGGCTGGGCGGCGGTGTGGCTGGCGGCGGGCTGCGCGGGGTTGGGTTACGCCTCGTGGCGCGCCGAGCTGCGGCTTGCAGAGGCGCTTCCCGCTGCCTGGCAGACCCGCGATCTGGACATCAGCGGCTATATATCGAGCTTGCCTTCGCACGGCGCAAAAGGGGCGAGCTTTCTCTTTCGCGTTGAATCCTGGGGCGGGGCCGACGCTCCGATGGCCGCCACGCCGCTTCCGCATTTGATCCAGTTGTCCTGGGTGCCGCGCGAGACGCCGCTTCCGCCGCTCGTGCCCGGCGCCCGCTGGCGTCTGGCAGTACGGCTCAAGCGTCCGCACGGCAACGGCAACTTCGGATTGCGCGACACGGAGGCCGCACTGCTCGCGCGCGGCGTGCGCGCCACGGGCTATGTGAGCGATCCGGCGCGCGCCACGCGTCTGCCCGTTGATGCTTCCGGGGTGGGCGTGCGTATCGAGCGTGCTCGCGCTGCGCTGCGTGATCGCATCGACGCAGTACTCGGGGACGCCCCACATCGCGGCATCGTCATCGCGCTGGCAACCGGAGCACAAGACTCGGTGAGCGACGCGGACTGGCGCCTCATGCGCAATACGGGCACGAGTCATCTGGTGGCGATTTCCGGGTTGCATCTCGCGTTCGTTGCGGGCCTTGCAGGTTGGGTCGCGGGTGCGCTCTGGCGGCGCGCGCGCTGGCGCGGCGTCGAGGCGCCGCTCCTGATGCCGGCGCAGAAGGTCGCCGTTGCGGGCGCGTTGCTCGCGGCCGGGATCTACGCGGCGCTCGCCGGCTTCAACGTGCCCGTGCAGCGCGCCCTCTGGATGCTCGCGGTCGTTGCGATCGCGCTATTCGCCGGGCGGGAAATCGCGCGATCGCACGTGCTCGCGTGGGCGCTAGGCCTTGTGCTGCTGCGCGATCCCTGGGCGGTGACGGCGGCCGGATTCTGGCTCTCGTTTTGCGCGGTCGCGGCGATCCTCTTCGCGGCGACCGGGGTGCCGCGCCTGCGCAAGGACGCGCCGCAGGCGCGTTCCGCGGACGATCTCGATCCGATGCGCGATCGGGAC
>DATBXG010000574.1:0-5424 GCA_036514415.1 Paraburkholderia sp. | reverse complement strand
ATAGCCGCTGATGACGAAAAATATCGGCACACCCGCCGACCCCCATGCAATGGGGAACGTGAGCCATGCGGCGATGGTGCCAGGGTTCGCGAGGCTGGCGTGCAGCTGGTGGAACGCGCCCATGCCGATCCAGGTGACCTGGCGGCAATGGAAATAGGCCACCAGCAGGGCCGCAAAGCCGCGCAAGCCTTCGATCAGGTGCTCGCCGGCCGCGGCCACGGGCCGTGCCGTGGCGGCACTAGCGGCAGTCGCGGCGGGCAGGGCAGATGCGTGCGGCATGGCAGTCTGGAGTACGGGATCGCTCATGGGTGTCAGCCGGTCCTTGTGGAGAGTACCCGACGATCTTAGGGGCGCGCGCGCGAGGGAAGTCAGCGAAATATTTTCAAAATGTATTCGCACAGTTAAGAGAAATGGAGAAATAAATGGCTTAAAGATCGAATAGATTTATTTATGGAATTTGGAATGCTATTTTGAGTGTGATCGAATAAGGTCGCTGGAGAATCCGATGAACCTGCACTTGCTGGCCGGTGTGGCCGTGCTGTTGATACTGGTGGCGGTGTCCGCGTATCGCGAGGCCTTGCGCAACGAGCCGATACGGCGCGCCCGCACACGTTCAGGCGCCTTGCCGCCCGCCGACGAGGTCGAGTAGACTGCGTCCGGACACGACGAGCCATTGACAGTGAAACGCGCCAACGCGCACCCCAACGCACGAAACCGGATCAGGAAATTCATTCCGATCGGTCGAAATGAATGGCAATAATTTCCGGTGACGTGTTCGAAACTCAAAATCTGGATTTATTGGCCTTTTTTTATTTTGTAAAAAGGCGGTAAACAATCACTTCCAGTACAACAACTGCCAAGGCAGAACCTCGGGGAAGTCGGCTCGCCTCGCTGCGAGACCGAGATTCAAACGAACAATCTGGGAATGGACATCATGCTGAAAGTAACCAAAGCGGTATTTCCTGTTGCAGGCCTTGGGACGCGCTTTTTGCCCGCCACCAAGGCGAGCCCGAAGGAAATGCTGCCGATCGTCGACAAGCCGCTCATTCAGTACGCGGTGGAAGAGGCGATCGCTGCGGGGATTACCGAAATGATCTTCGTGACCGGCCGCAGCAAGCGCGCGATCGAAGACCATTTCGACAAGTCGTACGAGATCGAATGCGAACTCGAAGCCCGCAACAAGCAAAAGCTGCTCGACGTCGTTCGCAGCATCAAGCCCGCCAATGTGGACTGCTTCTACGTGCGCCAGGCCGAGGCGCTCGGTCTGGGCCATGCCGTGCTGTGCGCGGAAAAGCTCGTTGGCGGCGCTCCGTTCGCCGTGATTCTCGCGGACGACCTGCTCTACAGCCCCACGCCGGTGATGAAGCAGCTCGTCAACACGTTCAACCACTATCACAGCTCGGTGGTGGGCGTGGAATCGATCGCGCGTGAAGACAGCGCGTCGTACGGCATCGTGGATGGCCGCGAGTGGGAAGAGGATGTGTTCAAGCTTTCGGGCATCGTCGAAAAGCCGGCGCCCGAAGTCGCGCCGTCGAATCTCGGCGTGGTGGGCCGCTACGTGCTCATGCCCACGATCTTCGATCATCTGCGCTCGCTGAAGCCGGGCGCAGGCGGCGAACTTCAGCTCACGGATGCGTTGCAGTCGTTGCTGACCGAGGAGCAGGTGCTCGCATACCGCTACATGGGCACGCGTTTCGATTGCGGCAGCAAGCTCGGTTACCTCAAGGCCACGGTGGAGTTCGCGCTGCGCCACCCGGAGGTGAAGGACGAGTTCGAGGCTTACCTGCAAACGCATCTGCCGGCTGCGCTGGCGGCGGCTGCGTAAGAGGTTGCTGCAGGCTCATTCCGGGCCGATAGCAGGCGCGCGCTCAAATCGCGCGCCTGCCGGAACGCGCGCTAACCATTCGGTCAGCGTCTTCTGCGCAAGCGCGCCTGTGAAGATCCCGAAGTGGTTCGTAGCAGGCAGAATCCTGAAGATGCTCGCGGGGCATGCCTGGGCGAACAGCTTCTGCAGTCGCTGCGCGTCGACGGCCTCGTCATGCTCGCCGATCACGACGATCGCCTTGTCCGCCAGGTTGCGCAGGTCCTTGACGTACCGGTTGCGCGGGTGAAGCGACGTGCTCAGGCGGTAAGAATAAGAAAGTGTTTCGGTCCCGTCCCAGAATCGAACGGGCTTGCGGAAGTCGATGACCGGCAGCGCGTTGAATCCGCGAATGCCGAGCGCGTTCAGGATGGCGAGCCCGATGAAGCGGCGCATGTGAACCTGCGCCCAGCCCCCGGCCGACCCCTCTCTGAGGGTCGGGGACGAAGGGATGACGGGGCTCGACAACAGATAACGCGAGACGAGTCGAGCATGGGCCCCGCCCGCAAACCGGATCACGAAGCCACCACCGCTTGAATGGCCGCCAAGGACGACCGGTCCGTGGTGGCCCTGTCGCCGTAGTTCGGCGATCAGGTCGGCGATGTCGTCTTCCAGTTGGCCGACGTATTCGATATCGCCCCGATGGCGGCCGGACTGATAGTGACCCCGCAGGTTCGGCAGAATGACCTTCGCCGCGCCGGATGCGCTCACCGTAGCGGCGAGCGCATGGTAGGAGCGCCCGTGATAGGACGATCCGTGGATGAAGATCAAAATCTGCGTGGCTGAAGAATCGTAAAGACGAAAAGCCAGTTCTTCTCCGTCCCGGGCCGGGTAGCGTAGAAGGGGCGGCAAATCGCGCTCGGGTGTCTGCGGTAACGAGGCGAATCCAAAAACGTCGTCTTCCGTCAACGCCGGGCGCGGCGCGGAGGCCGCCATGGCGACCGCGGCGCAAATAATCAGCACGACTACGAAAATGGCAATCGCTGCAACGAGCAACATGGTCAAGGATAGCTCCGGCATCCGCGGCAAATCGTGGCTGTCACGCCAACGGAATGTAAATGTCGGTCTGCCACTGGTCTTGCGGGGTGACGGGAAAGGCGCTCAGGTAGTGGAAGAACAGGGGGTGGTCGCGCAGTTCCTCCCCGCTTGCGGGCAGCCAGTCGCGGTAGATCGGGTAGATCGTTTCGCCGATGTGGTCGGTCGATCCCACGTGCCTGATCACGGCGCAACGGCCGCCCGGAATGACGAGTTCGCGCACGTTGCAGTCATTCGGCTTGACCGGTTCGTCAATTTCTCCGCAGATGTCGAAGCGGAAATCTTCTCCCGGCGTGGTGTCCGGATTGTTGCGCGGGATGCCGAAGGTCCGGCTCGATTCCACGGGAGATTGCCCGCTTTGTTTGCGCCAGTCGATGAACTTGCGCACGCTCTCGTTGACGAGCCCGATCGGCCCGTGGTGTTCGAGCGCCGCCACGCGGACTTCGGAAAAGTGGACGATTCGCACTTGCATGTTCAGTTTCCGTGAAAGGTAAGGGACGACGAAGTTCGCGCTCCAGATTTGCCAGTCCGGGTGGCGGCGAAACTCGCTCGGCGCCATGCCGAAAGACCGCTTGAAGGCGCGGCTGAAGGCTTCCGGGCTGTCGAAGCCCGCACTGAGTGCGGCGTCGAGCACCGAGCACGCTTCGCGCGCCGCCAAACGGCGGGCGGCCTGACGCAAACGCATGAGCTGCACGTAGCGGGCGACCGGCACGCCCACATAGGCCGCAAATTGCCGGTGAAAATGGAACCGGGAAAAGTTCGCGATGCGGCTCAGTGCCTCCACCGACAGGTCGCCCTCGAGGTTGGCGTCGATGTAGGCAAGCGTGGCTTCGAAGCGCCTGGAGTAGGAAGTTGCGGCGGCAGGGTGGGCTGGCATGGTCTGGATCGTGCGGTTTGCAGTATGGTCGCCTGGGTTTCGCCTGTGCGCCTAGCCAATCTTGCTCGATCGCCCGAGGTGCACGGGCAGCAAGTAACATGAAGCAGTAGAGCGTGAAGGCGCGCGCACGCGGAGCCATTTTTTTCACCGCATCATCGGGCACGCCGCATGCTCTATCGGCGTCGTTAGCACCCGGCTACAGCCGGGTATCGGCCGCGCGGCGGCGATGCGCCATGGATCACAGGCATCTTGGACGGCATGCCGTGTTCTGCGTGCGGAACTCGTGTGACGCACAGCGTGTCCGACCGCAAGATTCCAGACACAGGCAAGCGCTTCATCGAGGAGAATTCGGCCATGAGCAGGCACCCACCCGTGGCAGGCAGTGAACATCCCGCGCCTACCGGCGCGCAATGCGTCGGCGCATGCGATCCGGCGGAGCATTTCGATATCGTGCTGATCTTGCGGCGCCAGGCGTCGGCTGAATTCCACGAACTGGTGGACCGGCTCACCGCGAACGATCCCGCCGCGCAGCCGCTTTCACGCGAGGACTACGAGCGGCGTTTCGGCGCTTCCGCTGCGGACATTGAGCGCGTCGAGCAGTTCGCGGGCGCGCACGGGCTCACCGTTGCCCGCGCCGATGCCTCGGCGCGCCGCGTCGTGCTGTCGGGCACGGTGCAGCAGTACAACGCCGCATTCGGCATCGATCTGCAGCGCTACGAGCATCAGGTCGGCAAAACCTTGCATCACTTCCGTCAGCCGAGCGGGCCCGTGCACTTGCCGGAAGACATGCACGAGGTCGTCACCGCCGTGGTGGGGCTCGACAATCGCGCGAAGGTGCAGCCCCACTTTCGCACCGTTTCCCCAACGCCGGTTATTGCGGCACAAGCGAATGGCGCGCCGATCCGGCCGCCGATCCGCGCTGCGCGCGCCGTGACCAATACGTTTACGCCTTTGCAGCTCGCGGAGCTTTACGGCTTCCCCGCGGGCGACGGCGGCGGCCAGTGTATCGCGATCGTCGAGATGGGCGGCGGCTATGACACGGCCGATCTCAGCGCCTATTTCACGGAACTGGGCGTGAGCGCGCCGCGCGTGGAGGACGTGTCCGTCGATCAGGCGACGAACGCGCCGACCGGCGACCCGAACGGCCCCGACGCCGAAGTGACGCTCGACGTGGAAATCGCGGGCGCGCTCGTGCCGGGCGCGCTCATCGCGGTGTATTTCGCGCCGAACAGCGAGGCCGGTTTCGTGGATGCCGTGAGCGCCGCGCTCCATGACAGCCAGCGCAAGCCTTCGGTCATCTCGATCAGCTGGGGGGCGCCGGAGTCGGCGTGGTCGCAGCAATCGCTCGGCGCGCTCAACGACGCGATGCAGACGGCCGTCGCGCTCGGCGTGACCGCGTGCGTGGCCTCGGGCGACAGCGGCTCGACCGATGGCGTGGGCGATGGCGCGGATCACGTCGACTTTCCCGCTTCGAGCCCGTATGCGCTCGGCTGCGGGGGCACGCACATCGCGGCGTCGAACGGACGGATCACGAGCGAAACGGTGTGGGGCAATGGCGAAGACGGCGCGACGGGCGGCGGCGTGAGCGCGACGTTTGCGCTGCCGGACTGGCAAAAGGGTTTGCGCGTCGTGCGGCGCAGCGGCGGGGCCG
>DATBXG010000573.1:0-6367 GCA_036514415.1 Paraburkholderia sp. | reverse complement strand
GCCCTCTGCGAGCGTCTTGCCCTGGTCAGCAAGCGCCTGGGCGCTGCCGCCCGCCTTGGCGGATGCGGCCTGCACCCTGGCCTGCTGCCGCTGCGCGAACGTGCTCTGCTGCGCCAGCCAGCGCGAGAACGATGCTTCGTCTTCTACCACCACCACGCCGCGCATGTTGGCGTGCCCGAGACCACAAAGCTGCGCGCACAGGATGTCGTAACGCCCTGCCTTGGTCGGCGTGAACCAGAAGGTGGTCACCATGCCGGGGACCATGTTCATGCGCGCACGGAACGCCGGTACGTAGAAGTCGTGCAGCACGTCGCGCGACCTTGTCAGGACCTGGATTGGCCGGTTGAGCGGCAGGTGAACCTCGGGCGTCTCGATCAGGTAGTTGTCACGGCCGTTGGGGTCAGCGGGGTTCAGGCCGAAGGGGTTGTCGTTGCTGATGTAGCGCACGTCCGTCGTGCCCAGCTTGCCACCGGGGCCGGCAAAGCGGAAGCGCCATTGCCATTGCTGGCCGAACACTTCCATCTGCAGCACGTTGGGCGGCGGCCGTACGAAGTCGGCGTAGACGAAGAGCCCCGGTGCCAGCAGCGCTGCAACGCCGACAGAGGTCAGGCCGATCAGCCACCATTCCAGCCGCCTGTTGTGCGGCTCGTATGCAGCGCGATGACCCTTGCGGTGGCGGTAGCGCACCAGTGCGATCACGATGAACAGGTTGATCGCGATGAAGAGCGCGCCAGTGATGACGAGCGTGATCGTCAGCATGTCGTCCATGCGCACCCAGTTCGAGGCGATCGGCGTGATCCACCAGGGACTGGCAAAGTGAAACCCCACCGCCAATATGATGATCAGGAACAGGGCAATCGCAAGCGCCATAGGCCGCCTCGCTGCGTCTCACTCGCTGGAGCCGCCAACCAAACGCTCCTGGCGTCGTAGTGCCGCCTTGCGGCACTACGTACTGTCTTCGCCGGCACGTCTGCAGGACCGCTTCGCCAAGCGTTGTAAGCGGCTCTAAAGCAAAGGTAGTCCTCTCCTCTGCATCGTGCAAGGCAGCGCCAGGGGGAAGCGTGCCCCATATACGGATCGCGCGAATGGAGGAGCCACTTGTTGCGATGCAATGCAAAACGGCCGCCTCCAGCGTGAGTGACGAGAGCCCCCGGCGGCGCCCGACAATCGCCCAGAGAGCGGCTCGGCTTCCTTGAGGTAGGTGCGCAGGGTGGCGGGGGACTCGTGCAGCACCAGCCACGTCTGCGCGGGCGCGCAGTCGTTGGCGGCGTCGAGTGTGCAATGGCTTACGGATCCGCCCGTTCCCTGACGAATTCGACATGGATCCTCATGTGCACGTCGTCCCCTACAGTGGGGGACCATCTCAACAGCCCGAACGCAGCCCGGCCGAAATGGCCGTCGGCGGAGAAAGCCAGCGTTTCGGGAGCGCCCGGTGGATGGTGCGGGTTTTCGTCAAACGTCACGGCGAGTGCGACAGGATACGTCTTCGCGCGGATTGTCAGATCGCCCGTCAAAAGGCCAGTGACGGTACCGGTGCGGACGAAGCGTGTGCTCACAAAGCGAATGGCCGGATAATGCGCCGCGTCCAGCATGTCGTTTCCTTCGACGATTCCGGCGACGAACGGTACGTTCGCTTCAAGGCTTGTCGCGTCGATCGTCACCATGACGCGGCCCGCGACAGAGCCCTGGAACCCTTCGAGCTCGGCACGCATGCGGCGGAAGCACATCGTGAGGCTCGAGTGCCAGAAGTTCGCTACTTCGAACGTTACGCCCGAATGGTGAGGATCGAGTCGATACCGCGCCAGCGGCACGGACGTGCCAGCCGGCTCGGCCATCGCGGCGATCGGGATCGTGGGCTCGCCAGGCTTATAGCCGTTAAGCTTGAACCTTCGCCCAGAAGGCGTGAGTTCGGGCAATTGTCCCTCGGCGTGGCAAGCCACACAACTTTGTCCGGGTTGGCGCGCGAAGATCGGCAGTGCGTGTGAGGCGTTCACCTGCAGCAATGCCGGTAACGTGATGAATGCGAGTATCCAGCCACCACGCTGCCAGTGATGAAATGCGGCATGACTGACAAGAACCCGCGTCATGGCTGTTTCTCTTCCTGCACCGTGCCTCGCCACCCGAACAGGTGGGGGTGAGACCGGAAAACCATATTGAAGTGTCGCGAAGCCGTATGAGAAAGGTTGCCTTTGGCCGATACGCCCCCAACGAGGCAATCGAACGTCTGCGACATCTCTATTGTGCAAACGCACGACAAGTGCCGACATGGGTCAACCCCCTTTTTTTACGGGCTGATCTTTACCCAAAAATGCAGTCACTCGCACGCCGCGCGCGGATTTCCTGTCGCCGTGCGCCGCGGGCAGGCGGCGCGCCACGCGTAGACCAAATTAAAGATGTCACAACTTCGCTAATAAAGATGTCACTTCGCGGATTCATCGCGAAGGCTGCCGAAAAATCGCCGTAAATTCAAACGTTTACGGAAAGCGAATTAAAGTTGTCACCGGCTTTGCGTCATACAGGTGTCAACAAAGGGGGCAGCGATCGGCCCTTGAGCGACCGCTGCGTCGATGCCGTTGCCCAAGCGCAGACGCAATCGGCGAGTCAGGGCGATGCGGTCTTGCCTGCGCATCGCAGGCGTGGTCGAGAGGAGCGAAAGACGCCCATAACTGAAGTGTGAACGGCACCAGACGCATCGAAACGGCGCCTCGATCACGCTGGTGTTGACGAGGTAGGGCGTCTCGCGTCGGCAGTGCGGACAGCGCGTCTCGAGCGATTGATGATGCGCCGGGCAGCGATCTTCATCCTCGAGCTGATACAGCACACTGTGGTAACCATGCGCCGCGCACTGTCGGCAATACCGGAACGTCGCGTGATACCGACCTGAACGTGCCGCATCGAGCAACGAGACGCGCAAGATTTGCTCGGGCAGGCGGAGGATGCAGCGCAGGCGCATGGGGTCGATGTCGTCGCGCACCGGCGCCACGCCTTCAGACGCGTCAACCTCGGGGCTCAACAACTGAACGAGCACGTGGCTGGGCAGCGAATTGGCACATGCGAATTTCCACAGGATCGAGAGGAGGGATTCCCCGGGCATCAGCCACTTGAGGTTAATCACGCTGCCGAACGCGAGCGAGAGTTGCCGCTCGTCAAAGGTCATAATCGGAAAGCGTGGCGGCTTGAGCACTGCGGCATCACGCCGTGACAAGCACGCGTCCGGTGGCATGGCGGGATTGGACGTAGCCGCAATGCTGCACGGCGTAAGCCCACAACGCTGCCGTGGGACAGTAACCGGGTGCATCTTTGAGTTCGCTGTCCTTGAGCACGATTTCGACGGCGCGTGCGAACGATTCCATCGGGATTTCGAGCCGGCCCGGCAAGCTCGCCTTGTGGTGTGCTGCCTCGAACGCCTGCCATAGCAAACCGGCGTCGTCGATCAGGCGGTAGCCGGCGTCAAACGCCTGCGGCACGTAAAAGCGGGTAAAGCTCCACTGGCTGCCCTCTGGGTAGGCTGTTTGATCGTAGCCGTCCAGGCACGTGGCGATATCTTCGGCGTTGCGGATGCCGCAGAAGGCGAATTCCTCGACCATGAGACGCGCGACAATCTGTGTCTTGCCGGCGACCTGCAGCGCCGTCTTCTGAGCAAGCAGATCCTCCTGGCCGACGAGAAAGGTAAATAGTTTGATATGCTGACGATCGAGGGCGTCGTGCACATCACGCAGCCATTCGTATTCGTTCTCGTTGTAGCGTTGCGCCTCGTCACAAAAGAGCAGCACCGTGCTGCTGCCGGCGCGGGCGGCGGCCTCGCGAATGCGCAGCGTCAGGCGCATGCGCTTGGCCGGATTGGTGCCGGCGTTCGGCGTGTGATCGCCAACGGCCTCCAGTAAGTTCACGAAGAATGGACCTTCGGCGTGCCGCGGCTTGTGCTCGCACTGCGCGTGGAAGGTCGTCATCTTCGGGTGATGACGCGCGAGCAGGAGCCGGACGTACTCGATTGCGCGGGTTTTACCAATGCGCGAGGGGCCGTAAATGAGCGCGCCCATGATCCGGTAGCGCAGGCAGCGCGTGACGAGCTCGTGGAACGCCTCGATCGCGGGTGTGGCGATGCGGTAATTGCCGGTGACGAGCGGGTGCAGCGACGGGTCGATCGGACGCGGGATTTGCGGCGACATGGGGCCTCCCTTGCAAACGACAGCGTTAGAAAACCTGTCCGGTGCCGATGGTGAGCTTGCGCGGGCGCACGCTCGCTGGCGCAGACACTTCGGCGTTCGGCGCGGCGGCCAGCGACGCCACCGGCGCGGCGATCCCGGTCGATGTCACGGGACCTGGCGGCACGCGTACCATGGGTGCCGCAGTGAGCATGCGCATCGCCTGAGCGAGATCGGAGGCGGCCTTGCGCGTCTTCCTGGCCTCGGCAAGCTTGGCTTGTATGTATGCTTCGATGGGATTGGAGTCGAGCGGACGGGCGCGCTTGTCGCCATGTAGCTTCAGAATTTCCTGACGCAGCTTGAGATTATGCGGCACGACGCGCCACGCCCCTTGCGCCTCGAGTACGCCGAGCTCCGTGCCGTCGGCGAGAAAGGCGCGCACACAGCGCAGATCGTCCGCATTCATGTAGACAAGCAGCTGCTGCCCGATCAGATGCGTGCTGCAGGCGAGCACGGGGTTGGTGTAGCGAACCCGATACAGGTTGATGTGCGGGCGCACCCCCTGCTCGAGATAAGCCCGCACGCGGCAGCGCCTGGCCGTTTGCATCAGGCACAGCGTTCGGCGGTGCCGCTCAGGAAGCCAGGTGAGCAGCTGCTGTTTGCCGCGCACGAAATACGTCATCGCTTCGAGCGGGGTGACGCTATTCAGGCCTGCATGCGGAGTGCTGTGATAGCTGGCGATCGCATATTCGATCAGTTCCTCCAGCTCATCGAGCGACACGTAGAGGCGCAGATTGCCCTTGGGATCGGCCAGCGCCCGGCGCAGATCGCGCGGATGCGAACCGGTGTAGCCGGGCAATCGCGAAGACAGGCGGGACGCGACCGTGCCAAAGAAGCGCTCGATATAAGGTCGCTCGTCCGGGCTATAGTGGGGACCGGCGTCTACGCTGCAGCCGACGAATTCGCACAGCGCGGCCAGCGTGTCGCTCGCGAGATTCGCCTTCGCGTTATCGAGCTTCATCCACTCCCACGCCACGTAGGCCAGCTCGGGCAGACGCTGGGAGGGATACCCGTCGTGTGTTCCGTATGCGAGACCGGGAATGCTGAAGATGCGCGCAGGGTGGGGTTCAAGCGCTTTCTCGATGGTCTTGATGACGTCGTAGCGGCTGTACTCGCGAGCGAGCACAAGGTGGTAGCCGAGCACCGCGCGCGTGCAGACGTCGATGATGACGAGCAGCCAAACCCGCTCGATTTCGAACTCGTGCTTCAAGCCCAGTGGATCGGACACGACTACCTTGAGCCGGATGTCGAGCTTGTGTCCATCGAATTCGACGACCTGATAGGGGCGGCTCGCCGCTGGCGCGCCTGCCTCATCATCAGGGCGAGGCAAGCCTTTGAGGTGCGAGGCGCCGGCCGCGCGCGCAGCAGTACCGAAGCTGCGTAGCAGCTCCGCCTTCACGCACGCCGAGAGGGAGCGAATCGCCTGGCCTGCCGTATTGAATGGATAGTCCGCCGCAGTCACGCCCACTTGCCGGCACTGCTGCAGGAATTCAGTGTGCAATGCTTGCAGGCCGCGCAGGCGCGTATGCAGAGCGCCGTCTGTATGGCGCTGATCAAGCTTGACGCGGCGCTGCTTGAGCTGCAGCCGGAGCCAGCCGGCGAGGGTAGGGTAACGCTCAAACAGTAGTGAAAGGGCGCCTACGGCGCCACGGCTGCCCCGCTCGCCTTGTACGGTGACGGGGCGCACACGAACGTACTCCGCTACGCGGACATGCGCAATCAGCGCGCGAAACCCATAGATGCGCCCGTCGTGATGCAGTTCGAGCGCCCGGTCGAGCAAGCGATAGAGCTGCCGGCGATTCACACCGGTCGCATGTTCGATGTCCTTGACAGGCTCGCCGAGCGCGTAACGCTCGATTGCCTGCATCCGAAGCCGGATGCGCTTGCGCGCAGGCGCATCGAACTCGGTCCACGCGACGGTCGGCCAGGTCGTCAGGTCAAGTGCCTGCAATTCGGGTTTGCGGCGACTCATGAGCGGGCCTCGGCAGCAGCAAAGCGCGTGGACCACGAAAGTGGCTCGGTGCGCAACTCGGGTGCTGTCACGCGGCCTGCATGCAACAGGCCGAACAAGGCCGCGCGCACGACGATGGGGTCACCCGTTGAGAATTCTCGCTCGATGTCGAGCAATGACTGAGACGTTGCGACGAAGCACTCGATCGAGT
>DATBXG010000572.1:0-3088 GCA_036514415.1 Paraburkholderia sp. | reverse complement strand
CCCGCCGATCAGCACCTCCGGCTCGCCCTGGGTGCGAGAAGAAAAATCGACGGGGCGCGCCGACTCCCACGACGACATCTTGCGCACCGTCGCTTCGAGGTAGTGCTCGAAGCGCGCTTCGCCGCCGGGCTCCATGAGGCTCTCGATCTCGTCGGTGTCCCACGTGAGCGAGACATTCAGCGGAAACAAGTACGGATGCCGGTGCTCGTTCGCGAGGCCACGCAGGCGCACGCGCGTGGGGTGGCCGTGCCCGGCGTTCGGCACGACATCGACGTGCACGGACGGGCCGAACTGACTCGCCAGTTTCGCCGCGATTCGCGGCGCGAATTCTTCCTCGAACCGGCGAACGGCTTCGATGCTCATGCCTGGGGCACTCCATGGGGATTTGCTGCGGGTAAAGGCGCTACGCTCGGCAATTTGAAGAATATCAAATATCGCGAAGCGTGCTGGCGCCCTACCAGGCCATCCGTGCCCAGCCAATGCTTACGCAGTGAATTTTTGCAGTCCCTGCGCACGATCAACGCCAGCGTGCTGTCCGATTTTGATGTCCAGCTGGTCTTGGACAACTACGGCACAGGACGTCCCCGATCAAGAACGGAAGCGTTCGGCGCGGCGCCAAATGCGTACCGGCAGGCACTCAGTGAGCAGCGCGGCGCGCGCGAACGCCGCGCGCCACGAATCAGCCTAGGCACAGATACTGCCGATAGCTGTACTTGCGCACCGCAGGGTAGCGTCCGAGCCAGTTGTCGAAGCCTACCGTGAGCGATCGCAGATGCCCGTGCAACAGATACAGCGACACCATTTGCGCAAACACCATTTCCGGGAATTCCGCCACGACATTGAAGTGCTTGCGCAGGTGATCGACCTCGTACGGCGCGAGCGGCCACTCATCGTCGTCGCCGTATTTCGGGACCCAGAGCTTCCCCACGACGTGCTTGCGGAACCACATCATCGCGGCACTCGCGCTGTTGTTTTCGAAGAAGAACGCGCGGCCGCCTGGCTTGATCGCCTGGCGCAACGCGATGGCGAACTGATCGAACGGTTCGATGTGGTGCAAGATCATCGAGCCGAACACGAAGTCCACCGGCGGCAGCATCGAGAGATTCTGGGCGGCGAGCACCACCGGGTGGATATTGTCGATGCGCTGCTGGGTGCAGTAGCGCTTGAGGTTATCGACCGCTTGCGTGCTCAGGTCGACACTGACCACCTCCGCGCCGCGCGACGCGAAGTAAAGCGATGACGCACCGCTTCCGCAGCCCAGATCGATCAGCGTTTTGCCTCTCAGATCGCCGAAGTGCGCGACTGCGCGGTGATAGATGGGCGAATTCAGGTCCGGGAATTCGACGAGCTGCTTCTCTTCCTCGGCGCGGACGCGAAACCGTTCGTTCCAGAACTCTTGAGCCTCTTGCATTGGCTGCCTCCTCCGTAAGCGTGTCCCACGCCGTGGATATGTCAGGAGAGGCGGCCCGACCCGGAAAATCGCCTCCGGGTTCAGAGTATTGGGTTGTGCGGCGCCCCACTGTGCGCAAACGTACGCGTCGGCGCGACGCTGCGACGTCCTGTTCGCCATGCTGCGAAATGGCGACTTTCATGAACCCAGGCCGGCTCCTGACGCTTGACGAGAGACACGGAACGGGCGTCCTCCAGTAGCCACGCCGCTCACGCCGCGCGGCGCTCACGCGCGGCCATGAGGCTGCGCACGCCTTCGAGCGAATAGACGCCGAGTGCGACCCAGATCGCGCCATAACCCACGGCACGCACCGCACCGAACGGCTCCCCGTAGATGAGCACGCCCGTGAGCAGTTGCAGCGTGGGCGTGACGTACTGGATGAGGCCGAGCATCGAGAGCGGAATGCGCCGCGCCGCCGCGCCGAAGAGCAGCAGCGGGATGGCCGTGATCGGGCCGGACGCCGCGAGCAGCAGCTGCAGCCCGCGCGACGCGTGGGCAAAGTGGCTCGCGCCCGCGAGGCCCACGGTCGTCAGATAGACGACCGCGACGGGAAAGAGCAGCACGGTTTCGAGCGCGAGGCCTTCGAGCGCGCCGAGCTTCGCGGTCTTGCGCAGGAGCCCATAGCCGCCGAAGGTCACGGCGAGCGCGAGGCTGATCCAGGGCGGCGCGCCGTTCTGCCAGGTGAGCCACACGACGCCCGCGGTGGCCAGCGCCACGGCAGCCCATTGCAGCGCGCGCAGACGCTCGCGCAGAAACGCATAGCCGAACAGCACGTTGATGAGCGGATTGATGAAGTAGCCGAGGCTCGCCTCGACGATATGCCCGGCATTGACGGCCCAGATATAGATGCCCCAGTTGGCCGAGAGCAGCACGGCGCTCGCCACGAAACGCCCGAGCAGGTGGCGGTCGCGCAGCGTGGGCCCGAGCCAGCGCCAGTGACGGCGCACGACGAGCACGGCGATCACGAACACGAGCGACCACGCCATGCGGTGCGCGAGCATTTCGAGCGCGGGAATCTGGTGCAGCGTCTTGAAATAGATGGGGAAGAGCCCCCAGAGGACGAAGGCAGCGAACGCGTAGAGGATGCCGGGATTCATGTTGGGTTCTGGTTATGGCGGCGCACGAGCGCAAGCCCCGCGCCGACGCCGCACTGAAGGCCCGCGACCTGCCCGCCCCTGCGCGAAGGCAACTGAAAGGCGACCGGAAGGCGCCAGTTTTCGCTTCACCCAGCGCCAAGCCGCCGGTTTTGCGACAATAGCGGATTTTCGCCGCCAGCCTTGGCCGTTGTCCAGCCTGACGCGCCGCTTACGGTGCGCGCTGCCCGACACCCCCGGCGGCGGCGAAAGCCCTAAAGTCCACTCAAGCCCCCTGAACCGGCCTCCTCGCGCGCGATGTCCTTACCCCATATCGATCTGCTGTATTCGCTGTCCGGCCTGTTCGTCGGCTTTCTGGTCGGCCTGACCGGCGTGGGCGGCGGCTCGCTGATGACGCCGATCCTCGTGCTGGTGTTCAACGTGCACCCCGCCACGGCGGTCGGCACGGACCTGCTCTATGCGGCCGCGACCAAGTCGACGGGCACGCTCGTGCATGGGCTCAAGGGTTCGGTGGACTGGCGCGTGACGCTGCGGCTCGCGACGG
>DATBXG010000571.1:0-2433 GCA_036514415.1 Paraburkholderia sp. | reverse complement strand
CCGCCGTGGGCGTTTCGCTTGGCGTATATGGCTTCGGGATGGTGGGCGGCGCGTTTCTCTACAAGATCATCGCAAAGCGCCTCGTCTTCGGACGGCAAATCCTGCTCGGCCCGACGAGC
Organism: Paraburkholderia sp.; assembly: GCA_036514415.1. GTDB lineage: Bacteria > Pseudomonadota > Gammaproteobacteria > Burkholderiales > Burkholderiaceae > Paraburkholderia. Next base: position 2,314 of record DATBXG010000571.1, on the reverse strand, counting down.
GCCGCGCTTGCCTCGCTGTTGATGGCCAGCACCGTTCTCACGCATTCGCGTGCCACCGTGTTCATGGCTTTCTTTCTGTTTGGATTCGGGCCAATCGTCTGGACCATCTCGACCACGGCGTTGCGCCAGGTCGTCACGCCTCGCGATCTGATCGCGCGCGTCTCGTCCGTCATCATGATGGCGACGTTCGGCGCGCGCCCACTCGGCGCCCTGCTCGGCGCGTACCTGAGCACGCGCCTTGGCATGACCAGTTGCCTCGTAAGCTCCGCGTGCGGATTCGCCATCCAGCTCGCGATCATCGTGTTCTCGGCGCCCGCGCGGCTGCGCTCGATCGAAGGCCTCGATGCAGCGCGAGCCGAACCACGCAACGCGAAGGCAATGCGCTTCGCGACTGAGAACCGGCAGGAATGAGGCGACCGAAGCCGCCCCTTATTGCTTAGTCGTTCGAACCGTCGAAATCCACCACTTCGATCCAGTTCGCACCCTTGCCCACCGGGTACTTGCCAAGCTCATGCAGCGCACCGCTCTTCGCATCGATGCGGTAAGCGCTCAGCGTGGGCGAGAGCTGGCCCACAGCAAAGAGATACTGGCCCGAGGGATCGATATTGAAGCCGCGCGGCTGCTTCTCCGTGGCGTACGTGCCGATGCGCGTAAGCTTGCCCGTCTCCTTGTTCACGCGGTACGCGCCCAGCGTGCTCGACGTGCGCTCCGAGATATACAGGTGGCGGCCATCGGGCGTGAGGTGCACATCGGCGCCCCACGGCTTGTCGCCGGAGAAGCCGGCGGGCAGGATCGAGATCGTCTGGATCGGCTTGACCGTGTCGTTCGCCGCGTTGAAGGCGAGCACGTGCAGCTTGCCGTCGAGTTCGTCGATCAGATAGACGAAGCGCTGGTCCGGCGAAAACTGAAAGTGGCGCGGGCCGGAATCCTTGGGCAGCGAGTAAGCGGGCTTCGCGTCTTCGGTGAGCGCGCCCGTCGAGACGTCGAACTTCAGGCGCAGCCATGCGTCGGCGCCGAGCACCGAGGCGAACGCATAGCGGTTGTCCGCCGAGGTGCGAATGGCGTGCGCCATCGGGCCCGTCTTCACGGTTTGCAGCACGTCGCCCGCCACGCCGTTTTCGCCGATGCGGTTCACGGCGAGCAGATTGCCGCCATACGAGGCCGAAAGGAGATAGCGCCCCGTGCCGTCGGTGGAAACATAGGCCATGCTCTCCGCGAGCGGTGCGCGGCCGAGTTCGGCGAGGCGGCCATCGAGCGGATTCACCGCGAAGCTCACCACGCGGTACGGCTTCGAGCGCAGCGCCGCATAGAGGTGGTGATGGTCGGGCGAGAACGCCATCGGCATCACCGTGCCGCCCACCGGCACGGTTTCGACCGCAGCCAGCGCTCCGCTTTGCGCATCGAGGCGGAACACCGAAATGTCCTGGCTATCGGCGTTCGACACATACACGTAGCTGGCCGCATGCACGGCCACCGATGCCGCAAGCCCGAAAACCGCACCCGTCACGCTGCGCAAGATTGCCTTCTTCTTCATGTCTTCCTTTGTGCGTTGTTAGTGCTATTGCTTAGTTCTATTGAATGGCCGCGCGCTTCGGTCTTTACGCAATCGCGCCGACGCGAAACACGGAAACCGCTTCCTTCATCGTTTGCGCCTGGTGCTCCAGCGCGCTCGCCGCAGCGGCCGCCTGCTCCACGAGCGCGGCGTTCTGCTGCGTGACCTGATCCATCTGGCTCACGGCCATGCCTACCTGCTGGATGCCGGTGCTCTGCTCGGCCGTGGCCGTGGTGATCTCCGCCATGATGGTGGCGACGTTGCGCACCGCGTTCACGATCTCGTGCATCGACTCGCCTGCCTGCGCGACGAGCGCGTTACCGTTGCGCACGTCTTCCATCGAGGTGCCGATCAGCTCCTTGATCTCGCGCGCGGCGCCCGCGCTGCGCTGCGCGAGCGTGCGCACCTCGCCCGCGACCACGGCGAAGCCGCGCCCCTGCTCACCCGCGCGCGCCGATTCCACGGCGGCGTTGAGCGCGAGGATATTGGTCTGGAACGCGATGCTGTCGATCAAGCTCGTGATCTCGGCGATCTTCTGCGAGCTGGCGCTGATGTCCTGCATCGTCTGCACGGCGCGCTCCACCACGTCGCCGCCGCGCTGCGCGAGATCGGCGGCGCCCGTTGCGAGCGTGCTGGCCTGCGAGGCATTCGACGAGTTCTGCTTCACGGTGGAGGTGAGCTCTTCCATGCTCGCGGCCGTTTCTTCGAGCGAGGCCGACTGCTCTTCCGTGCGGCTCGACAGATCGAGATTGCCCGCCGCGA
>DATBXG010000570.1:0-3028 GCA_036514415.1 Paraburkholderia sp. | reverse complement strand
GCGCACCGCCCTTCGCGTTGGCGTTCGCACCCCCCGCGGCACTGGCCGCGGCTGCGCCGGACGCCCCGGACGCGCCGGCCTGCGCGCCGCCGCCCGCGCCTGCGTTAGCCCCGCCTGCCCCCGCGACCGCAGCGCCGAGATTCACGGCTGCGGGCGGCGTGGCCACGACATTCGCCTTGACCGGCGCGCCGGGCAAGAGCCGCAGCGTATTGTCGATGACGACGTGATCGCCCGGGCGCAGCCCTGACTTGATCACCCAGTCGTTGCCGTTCCATTCGCCGGTTTCCACCGCGCGCTGCTGCGCCTTGCCATCGTTGTCGACGGTCCACACATACGCGCCGCGCGGGCCCTGCTGCACCGCAGCCTGCGGCACCGCTACCGCGGAAGCGCGCTGCGCGCCGAGCAGCTTGATGCGCACGAACTGGCCGGGCCGCAGCGCCGCGTTGGGGTTCGGCATTTCGGCGCGGATCAGGTAGGTACCCGTTTCCGAGCTGAGCGATGCGTCGGTGAACGAGATACGGCCGCGTTGCGGGTAGATGCTGCCGTCGGCGAGCACGATCACCGCTTCGAGCTTGCCGACCGGCGGCAGCTTGAGCGTGCCGTTCTGCGTCTGCGTGCGCAGGTCGAGCATCTCGTTCTCGGAGAGCGAGAAGTTGATCCACATGGGATCGAGCCTGGCGACGTAGGTGAGCAGGCTGTTGGCCGCGTCGAGGTACGAGCCGTCCTGCTTCTTTGCGAAGCTCGAGAGGCCGGTGACGGGCGCGAGGATGGTCGTGTAGCCGAGGTTGAGCGTAGCGCTCGTGACGTTCGCCCGAGCCTGCTCTACCGCGGCGGCGGCGGCCTGCTCCTGGCCAGTGGAATCGTCGAGGTCCTTCTGGCTCAACGCGTTCTTCGCGGCGAGCGGACGCACGCGATTGAGGTTGGCCTGCGCGGTTACGAGGCGCGCCTTTTGCTGCGCGTACTCGGCCTTTGCCGCATCGAGCTGGGCCTCGAACGGCTTGCGGTCCATGATGAACATGACATCGCCCTGATGGACCAGCGCGCCTTCCTGATACACGCGTTTTTCGAGGAAGCCGTTCACGCGCGAGCGGATCTCGACCTGTTGCGAGCTTTGCGTCTGTCCCACGTACTCGAAGATCACCGGCACGTCGCGCAGTGCAACATTGATCACATCGACGTTCGCGGCAGGGCGTGTTGCAGCAGCAGGTTTGTTTTCATGACAGCCCACGACACCTACCAGCAGTCCCAATGACAGGCACAAGCTGGCCACCCGAATTCCGTGTGTCATACGGTTCTCCGTGTTGTCGACGATCTGCGCTGGACCGACGAACCCAAACCAGCCGCGCGCGAGGATTGGGATCGATCGCAATACCGACTTGGTGCTCGATCGAATACTACTGTTTTTCGAGCAAACGCAGAATCAGTGCGGCCAGAAATTCGCACGCGATGACGAGAGAGGCACTCACGGAGCAATAGTGACTGGATTCGTTTCGAAATCCGAAACGAACATTGCGCGTATCGTTCGCTAACGTTCCCGTCGAAATGCGCGCATCACCTGATGCCTGGAAGGAGCGGAGAGCAAAGGTTGCGGACGCACGAGTGCATGCGTCGCGTGTAGTGCGGATGGGAAAGCACTGAAGTGCAGCGCAACCGCCGCGGCGCGACGGTTGCGCATGCAGCCAGGGTTTGCGAGTCAGGCGGCCCGCTCGAGCCGGCGCACCGAGCCGAACTCCGCACATGAGAGCGTGCGCATGAGCAACGCCATGGCCTCGGCCACGCGGCGGCGGTCGAGTTCGACGTGCAGGCAGGCGAGATCGCTGCGGCGATCGATATCGATCGTATGCACGCCCAGCGCGCCGCCAACGAGACCATGCAGCGTGCAGCGCGCGAGTTGCGCCTCGCTCGTGGGGACGCGCACGATCAGTTGCACCGTTGCGCGATGGGTTGCCGGGTGACGCGAGTTGCGCGAGTCGCGCACTGAAAGAACGGGCCGCGGCGTGGCGGCAGACCGGGTACCTCGGGAAGACGAGCCCTGGGAGACGATGGACGGCATACGTGTTGTGCGCACGCCACCGTTTCGGGCGGCGCGCTTGAGTTGAACACGAACCGATTCTAGGCAGCGCCGCGTAAACGTCTGGTAAATAAACGCTGCATGCCCGCTAAAAGTGCGTAGCGGCCGAAGGGCCGCAGTCACGCCTCAATCGAGCGGACGGCCAGCCGGCTCGCGAATCAGCGGCAGTGCGAGCAGCGACACCGCCCCGCAGCCGATCAGATACCAGGCGGGCGCGAGCGGGTTGTCGAGCAGCTTGATGAGCCAGGTCGCGAAGAACTGCGCAAAGCCGCCGAAGATCGACACGCCCACGCAATACACCACGGACGTGCCCGTCACGCGAATCGACTGAGGAAAGAGCTCGGGCAGCATGACGATGTTGGGGACGGCCGTGAACGCGACGAGCGCGCCCAGCACGGCCACGACGGCGAGCACCGTCGCGATGGTCGGCATGGCATGAATGATCATGAACGCGGGATAGATCACGGCGATCAGCATCACGCGCGAGACACCCATCACCCACTTGCGGCCCACGCGGTCGGACAGGATGCCGGCAAACGGCGAGCACACGGCCGTGACCAGCGCCGCGACCAGCGCCGCGCTCATGCCGACCGACATCGGCAGGCCGAGAATCTTGATCGCATAGGTCGACATGTAGAACAGAACGATGTAGTTCGCCGCCGTACCGCCGATCGTCGTGACGACGCCGGCCACGAGCGCCGTGCGATGGCGCCCGAAAATCTCGCGCAGCGGGCGCGCCATGTCGGCCACGGGCTCGGCGTCCTCCACCTCGACAGGGTGCGCGAGCGTTTCGTCGAGATGGCGGCGAATGTACACGCCCACCGGCACGACGAGCATGCCGATCACGAACGGCACGCGCCAGCCCCAGCTTTCGAGCGCGGCTTGCGAGAGCGTGGTGGAAAGCGCCACGCCGATGAGCGCGCCGCACACCGTGTTGAGGCCCTGGCTCACGAACTG
>DATBXG010000569.1:0-3940 GCA_036514415.1 Paraburkholderia sp. | reverse complement strand
TCGGCGGGCCACATACACCTCGCTTGACCCGTACTATCTGGGCGTGCGTATGGGCGCGTCCGGGTGATTTCGCTACACTGGTCCGGTCCTGCAAGCAGGCTGCGCAGACCTTGCGCCAGACCTCTAAGAGCAGGCAGGCGGGCGCTCCACGGCGCCTCGCCGTTGTGCGGAATTTTCGTTTCGTCCTTTCCATCCGATTGATTCGACCAGCATGCCACTCGATCCCCAATATCCCCGCGATCTGATCGGTTATGGCCGCCATCCGGTGCAGGCCAACTGGCCCGGCCGGGCGCGCGTCGCAGTGCAGTTCGTGCTCAACTACGAAGAGGGCGGCGAAAACTGCGTGCTGCACGGCGACCCCGCCTCTGAGCAATTCCTCTCCGAGATCGTGGGCGCCGCTGTTTATCCGGCGCGCCATATGAGCATGGAGTCGATCTACGAATACGGCTCGCGAGCGGGCGTATGGCGCATCCTGCGCGAGTTCGAGAAGCGCGGTCTGCCGCTCACCGTGTTCGGCGTGGGCATGGCGATCGAGCGTCACCCCGAGGTCGCGCGCGCGTTCGTCGAACTGGGCCACGAGATTGCGTGTCATGGGTATCGCTGGATTCACTACCAGGACGCGTCGCCGGCATTGGAAGCCGAGCACATGAAGCTCGGCATGGAAGCGATCGAGCGGGTGACGGGCGTGCGGCCGCTCGGGTGGTACACGGGCCGCGACAGTCCGAATACGCATAGGCTGGTCGCCGAATACGGCGGTTTCCTTTACGACTCCGATTACTACGGCGACGACCTGCCGTTCTGGATGGATGTGGAAGTCACGGGCGGCGAGACCGCGCCACAACTGATCGTGCCATACACGCTCGACACGAACGACATGCGCTTCGCCACGCCGCAAGGCTTCAACACGGCGGACCACTTCTTCACGTACTTGCGCGACGCATTCGACGTGCTCTACGAAGAAGGCGACGAAGCGCCGAAGATGATGTCGATCGGCATGCACTGCCGCCTGCTCGGGCGCCCCGGGCGTATTCGCGCATTGCAGCGCTTTCTCGACCACATCGAAAAACACGAGCGCGTGTGGGTCACGCGCCGCGTGGACATCGCGCGCCACTGGCGCGAGCATCACCCCCATCAATCGCAGCAGAACGACCACGGCGGGGCCGCCGCATGAAGGCCATGCACTACACCCTCGAACAGCTGAATCAAGCTTCGGCCGACGCCTTCGTGGCGGCGCTCTCGGGCATCTTCGAGCACTCGCCCTGGGTGGCCGCAGCCGCCGCACAGCAGCGTCCGTTTGCGAGCATCGACGCGTTGCATCGCACCATGTCGCAGGTCGTGGAAACGTCGGGCGAAGCGAAACAGCTCGCGCTCATCAACGCGCACCCGGAGCTTGCGGGCAAGGCCGCCGTGCGCGGCGAGCTGACCGCCGAATCCACGCGCGAGCAGAGCGGCGCGGGCCTGAACCAGTGCACGCAGGAGGAGTTCGACAAGCTGCTCGCGCTCAACGGCGCGTATCGCGAGAAGTTCGGATTCCCATTCATTCTCGCGGTGCGCGGCTACGACCGCCACGGCATCATCGCGAATTTCGAAGCGCGCGTGAACAACAGCCGCGCGGACGAGATGCGCGCGAGCCTCGATCAGATTTACCGCATTGCGCGCTTCAGGCTGGATGAACTGATCGACGCGTGACGTGGCGAGGCGCCCCCAGCTTTTCGCGCGAGGGCGCAGCGCCGTTTTGATCTACAGAAAGACACGAAGGAAGACAACGATGGCACTCCCGACTCTCGACCCCAACGCGCCTGATTTCACGCGCCGTTTCGTGAATCTCGCGGACCCGCGGCTGGGCGCGCAGGCCCTCGAGGCGAGCGACGACTTCTTCGCGCCGAAGGAGCGCATGCTCAGTCCGGAGCCGGCCGTCTTCATCCCGGGCAAGTACGACGAACACGGCAAGTGGATGGACGGCTGGGAAACGCGCCGCAAGCGCACGACCGGCTACGACTGGTGCGTCGTGAAGCTCGCGCGCCCCGGCGTCATCAAGGGCCTCGACATCGATACGAGCCACTTCACGGGCAACTATCCGCCGGCGGCATCGGTGGAAGGCGCGTATGTGGCTGAAGGCGCACCCACCACTTCGACGCCGTGGACGGAAATCGTCCCCTCGACCTCGCTGAACGGCAATAGCCACCACTACGTGGACGTGTCGAGCGACAAGCCTTATACGCACCTGCGCGTGAACATCTATCCCGATGGCGGGATCGCACGCCTGCGCGTGTACGGCCAGCCGCAGGTGGACTGGGCGGGCGCGAGCCGCACCGAGCTTTTCGACCTCGCAGCGATGGAAAACGGCGCGTACCTCGTTGCGGCGAACAACCAGCACTTCGGCCTCGCTTCCACGCTGCTCATGCCGGGCCGCGGCGTGAACATGGGCGATGGCTGGGAAACGCGCCGCCGCCGCGAGCCCGGCAACGACTGGGCGATCATCGCGCTCGCGCAGCCGGGCATCATCAAGAAGATCGAAGTCGACACGGCGCACTTCAAGGGCAACTACCCCGACCGCTGCTCGTTCCAGGCGGCACGCGTGACGGGCGGCACGGACAGCTCGCTCGTGACCCAGGCGATGTTCTGGCCGGTGCTGCTGGGCGAGCAGAAGCTGCAGCTGGACAAGCAGCACTACTACGAAAGCGAGCTCGCGGCGCTCGGCCCGGTCACGCACGTGCGCTTCAACATCATCCCGGACGGCGGCGTGTCGCGCGTGCGTCTGTGGGGCACGCTCGCCTGATTCGCTGACGAGGCCACCATGAGTGAAACAAGGACTACGCTCACCATCGAAGCGCTCACGAGCGAGGCGTTCGCGCCGTTCGGCGACGTGATCGAGCTCGCGGGCGCGAAGCAGATTCCGATCAATCTCGGCACGACGATCCGCTTTCACGATCTCGCGAAGGTGGACGTCACGGACGAGGGCGGCCGCACGCTCGTGAATCTCTTTCGCGGGCAGCCTCGCGAGTTGCCGTTCGAAGTGAAGATGCTCGAACGGCATCCGCTGGGCAGCCAGGCGTTCGTGCCGCTCGACGACAAGCCGTATCTCGTGGTGGTCGCCCCAGCGGGCGAGCTCGATGTCACGAAGATTCGCGCATTCGTTTCGCGCGGCTGGCAGGGCGTGAACTACGCGAAGGGCGTTTGGCATCACCCGCTGATCGCGTTGGACGAGGTGAGCGATTTCATCGTCGTGGATCGCGGCGGCGAGGGGCTCAATCTCAACGAGCAGGATTTGCCGGAGTCGCTCTGGTTGACGCTAGAGGCGATGAAGGCCGCGACGCGCTGAATCCCGGCGTTACGCAGCAGTACGAAAGAGCCACGGGTCGAGACCGTGGCTTTTTTGCGTTCGGCGTACGAAGAACGGCGGCGGCGTGGTCGGGCAGGCTGGTCGTGGCGCCGATCGCGCATCGCGATTCATGCAGGCATGTGACGCTTTGGTGCTTCGATTGGGCTGAGTGGCAAGGTGCCCGCACGACTCGCATCCGGGGCGTACACCAGTCGCCTCGCGGACTGATGGGGCTACCGTTTGCGTCCCGATGCGTCGGGCCGCGTTCGCGCCCGCTGTGCGTCAAAGGCTTGCCGCAACACCTGCCGGAAGGGCGCACACATGCCCGAGACGCGCGAGCCACGCGAGGCCGACGGTGCAAATAGAAAGGCCCCGAAGCGCATCGCACTTCGGGGCCTTCCGCTCACAGCTCACGTTGCGCGATTCAATCAGCGCGCGCCGTCATCTACGTCACGGCTTCGCACCGCCCTGGAACCACGCGGCAATCTTCTGGCGCTCGTCGTCGGTCATATGCGTGACGTTGCCAAGCGGCATCGCCTTGAGCGTGACAGCCTGCTGATACAGCCGCTGCGCGTTCTGCGAGATTTCGTCAGGCGTATCGAACATCACGCCGGCGGG
>DATBXG010000568.1:0-11571 GCA_036514415.1 Paraburkholderia sp. | reverse complement strand
GTGCTCGTCATGGCGAGCCTGCGCGAGACGTTCCTGAGCCCGGAGCAGGTCGAGCGCTCGCTGCTGCTGCCGGTGCTGAACGCGCCCGTGAAGCTGGGTGGCGACGCGCGGCGGCCGGGCGCTGGCGGCGCTTCGGGCGACCCGGCGGAAGCGGCCAGCCGGCCCGCGCACATGGCGTACGGCCGCATGATCGCGGCCATCAACGCGAGCACGGACTCGCCGGCCAAGGTGATCATGGCGCTCTCGTTCGGCAAGAACGACGGACTGCTCTCGGTGATCCGCGGGCTCGCCGTCGAACTGGAGCACCGCACGACGAAGCCGGTTCTCATTCTCGACATGGCGTCGGGCTCCGAGGCGCCGCTTTATGGCCAGCCGAACGCGCAAGGCTTGCTGACATGGTCGGGGCACGGCGCGCAAAGCCGCGCCCAGGGCGCGACGCCAACGGAACTCGCGCCTTCGGGCGGCCTCGTGTTCGAGAGCGTCGAGCGGCACAACATCGTCGTCGCGCGGCCGGAAAGCGGCGCGTTTCCGACTTCGTGGCAGCAGGCCACGCGCCTCTTCGGCACGCTGCGCGACGCGCACGACTATATCGTCGTGCATGCGCCGCCCGCGAGCCAGTCGTTCGCCGGCATCGAAAACGCGGCGCTTGCGGATGCAACGGTCATGGCGGTGCGCGCCGAGGTGTCGCGCAAGCCCGTCGTGCTGAGCCTGAAGGCGCAGTTGCTCGATGCGGGCGGCCGGCTGATCGGCATTGCGCTGACGCACCGGCGCGGCTACATCCCGAACTTCATTTACCGCTTCTTCTAACAGGCGGGACCTGACTGCCATGCACCAGATCAGCGCGATCCTGCCGATCAAGACGCGGGGAAGGCACTACGCCGACAACATCGGCCGTTGCGACATCCTGTTTTCGTCGCTGCGCCACTTCACGACGCCGAGGACGTTTCACCGCTTCATCATCGTCGTGCCGCACGACGAACTCGACGAGGTCAAGGGCTACGCCAGGGCGTGGTCCGATTTCCCCATCGAAGTGGTCGACGAGTCGCTGTACATGGGCATTTTTGCGGAGTTCTCGCAGCGCCATCAGATCCGCAACTGGCACCGGCAGCAAATCATCAAGCTCAATGCGCCCGAGTGGATCGAGACCGAGTATTTCCTCGTGCTCGACCCCGACTGCTTCGCCACGCACCGCTTCAGCATCGACACGCTGATTCTCGACGGCAAGGCGCTCACGCATGTCCAGCCGCGCACGGTGGAACCTTACTACTGGGAGGCTTCCGCGAAGCTGCTGGGCATCGATCCGCAGCTTTCGCGCGACGGCATCTGGTGGACGCCGGCCATTCTGTCGCGCACGCTGTGCCTGAGCCTGCAAAGCCGCCTCGCGGCGCTGCACGGCACCGACTGGCGGCGCGTGCTGCTCGCCAACTACGCGCTCGACTGGACTGAGTACACGCTTTACTGGCTCAATGCGGAGAACGTTGGGCTGCTGGAGCAGTATCACACCGGCCCGAAGCCCGGGCAGCGGGCGCTGCACGCCGATGAAAGCGTCTGGTTCGCGGACAGGATGGAAGGCTGGAGCGAGGCGCGGCATCTCTCGCCGGAAAGCGACGGCATGTTCGCGGTGGTCCAGAGCAACACGCACATTTCGCCGCAGCGCGTGGTGGAAAAGCTTTCGCCGTATTTCCCGATCGCGCTCCAGCCTTACGAGCGCCACGTCGATCCTGCGCTAAAGGGCGCCGAACTCTATTCGGCCGTCGCGCGCCGCGGGCTCAAGCTGCTGAACAAGCTGCGCGGCTAGCGGGGACGTTGCGCCAGCAACGAATCGATGACGAAGCCTCGTGCCGCGTTCATCGCCCCGGCTGCAAGTGCCCCCAGCTCACGAGAATCGCCTGGATGCTGCGTGCGTAGGTATCGCGCTCGTGCGGCGATTCCGAGTGGTACGCGCCGATGGCGCGCCACGTGTTGCCGTATCGCACCATCTTTTGCTTGAGCAGCCACGCGGCCACGAAGATATTCACGCAAGGGTCCGTGAGCGCGCGGTGCGGAATGCCCTCGCGCGTGAGTTCGGGAAAGTGGATCGAGTTGATCTGCGCTTGCCCTACGTCGATCGAGCCGTTGGCGTTGTGGTTGATGGCCGCCGCGTCGCCTTTCGATTCCCGCCATGCCACCGCGCGCAGAACGAGCGGATTCACGCCCTGGTAAGCGCCGGCCTTTTCGAAGCACTCGTCGGCTGGCGGGGCGGCATGCGCCGCCGGCATGCCGAACGCCGCCAGTCCCATGAACGTGACCCAGGCACGCCAGGTGCGGACGCCCCGCGATCGCAACGGGCGGAGGGCGTTGGTCTTCTGCTGCGGCATCGGTCGAGGCTCCGGGGTGTACGTTACTGTGCGAGAGCGGAATCGAGTTTTTGCTCGATGTCCTTGAGATAGGCGCGCGAGGTGTCCGAGACGACGATACGCGGCGTGGGCATCGCGCAGTGGCAGTCGTGCTGGCGCGTTTTCTTCTTGTGAGAGGTGGAGTGCGGAGCGGGCGGCTCGTCGTCGTCGCCGCTGGCGGGCGGCAGCATGGCGAGCGTCGGCAGCGGCGGGTAGACCTTGTCCGCGGAGGGCGTGGCGGCAGCGGCAACCACGGTTGGGCTCGCGCTAGCGGCGGGCTGGCCCGCCCATGCGGCGTTGCACAGGAAGAGCGCGGCTGCGGCAAAAGCGATCAGGCGCATCGGTCAGCTCCCCGCACGCAGCGGCTCGATCGAGACGCTGTACGTCTGGTTCGCGCCAGCCGTGAGGTTTTCCAGCGTGGGCTTGGGCCCCTGCCTTGACGGTACACCCCTCCAGATAGCCTGATTGATGTAGGGGAGGTCCTGACCGAGCGCCGTCACGCGGATCACGGTGGGTTGCTTCTGCGCGGCAGCGAGCGCGCCCGCCTTGGCGAGCACGGCGCTCAGTTGCGGATCGCGCGCGCCGAGCGCATCGGCGGGAATGTCGAACTTCATGATCGCGTTCGACGCTGCGGGTTTCCCGGTTTGCGCCGTAGTGGGCGGCTGCAGTTGCGCGCAGCCTGTCATAACCATTACGGCAAGTAAGAGCACAACGCGCGTCACGTCCGGGTCTCCAAAAATTCGTGGCGATGTACGCGTTTTCGGCCGCGGCAGCGCAGACTTGATACCCGGGCGGCAAACGTTTGCGAAAAAGAAAGAGTTCGCTCGCACAGTGCCGCTTCCCGGAAAGTCGCTGCGCGCGGCGGCGAGTTCGGGCAGAGAACTGCCTCCCCGACCTGGCGGGGCAATGTGCTTCGCATGCCCCGCATAGGTATGAACAATGTGCTGAACAGCGGGCTGAACAACAGGCGCGGCGCCGGCCCATGCGCCGCCTGCCGTTCTATCGAGCGAATCAAGGAAGCTTGCCGACCACTGCCGTGAACTCGTCCTTGTTCAATGCGCGCAGCGTTTGCGTGCGGACATTGCCGAGCGATCCGAGCGCGAGACCGAACGCCATGAAGCTTTGCTCATCGGGCGCTTCAATGACGGTGACGATGTCGTATTCCCCTAGCGTCCAATAGATCTGCTTCATTTCACAGCCGAAAGATTTTGCCATTTCCGCTGCCTGACCGGCCCGCTGTGCACTGTTTTTCACGGCGCGGATACCCTGGTCGGTGAACTGCGCAAGAACCACATAGGTCGACATGACGATTCCCCTTACGATGACATTGAAACGCGGATCAATTGCTCCCTTTGCTGCTTAGCTGCTTCCTTCGCCTGACGCTTCCGGCCGGATGTTCTGGTTGTGACGGAAAAGATTGTGCGGGTCGTAACGTGTCTTGATGGCGACGAGACGGCTCATGTTCGGACCATAGGCCGCCTCGACGCGTGCGCGTTCATCCTCCGTGAGGAAGTTCACATAGACGCTGCCGAGCGCATACGGCGCCGAGGCTTCGAAGAAGCCGCGCGCCCAGGCGATGCAGCGGGCGTCGTCGGCGGCATCGCTCCAGCGGCCGTGCACGTTCATGACATAGAGGGCGTCGCGGCTCGGATAGGCCATCGCGTCCGGCGCGACACGCGCGGTCGCGCCGCCGATTTGCCCGAAGAATATTTCGCACTGGGGCGAGGGCAGTGCGGCAATGGCGTCGGTCAAGGTGTCGAGCAGACCGTCGGGCAATGTGGCGAGGTTGTGCGACTTCCAGTAGTTGCGCTCGCCCGGTGTCAGCAACGGATCGAACGCCTGTTGCCAGGCGGCGTACGGCATGGGCCCGAGATGTTCGCCATAGGGCTTGCCGAAGCCGCGCACGCGCTCCACCGCGTCCGGCCCGTTTTCCAGGGGCCCCGTATAGCAGATCGCGAAGACGATGACCGGCTTGCCGTGCACTTCCGGCGGCAGGAAAGGCAGCGGCGGCGCGAGACGCAGCACGCTCCACACGGTCAAGTCTTCGGGCATCGAGCCAGCCGCCTCGCGGTATTGCACCAGCGCCTCTTTGGCGGCATCGAGCGGCAGCACCACGAGTCCGCCGTAGACCTCGGGGCCTACGGGATGAAGCGCGAACTCGAACATCGTGACCACGCCGAAGTTGCCGCCGCCGCCGCGGATCGCCCAGAACAGGTCGGCGTTTTCTTCGGCGCTCGCGCGCAGCAGATTGCCGTCGGCGGTCACGATGTCGGCGGCGACCAGATTATCGATCGACATGCCGAAGCGGCGGCTCAGCCAGCCGAATCCACCACCCAGCGTGAGACCGGCCACGCCGGTCGTCGAATTGATGCCCAGGGGCGTCGCGAGGCCGAAAGCCTGCGCTTCATGGTCGAAGTCGCCTAGCGTCGCGCCCGGCTCGACATATGCGCGCCTTGCGGCGGGCTCGACTCTCACCGACTTCATGAGCGAAAGGTCGATCACGATGCCGCCGTCGCACAGCGCGCTGCCCGCGATATTGTGGCCGCCTCCGCGCACGGCCAGCGGCACGCCCGTCTCGCTCGCGAACGCCACGGCGCGCCGCACGTCGGCGCAGCCCCGGCAGCGCACGATCAACGCGGGGCGGCGCTCGATCATTGCGTTCCAGATTTGCCGCGCTTCGTCGTAGCCCGCGTCGCCCGGTTGCAGGGCATCGCCGCGCAGCGCGGCTTTCAGTGTTTCGATGGAGTCGCTCGACAGGCTGGGCATGGCACACCTCTCATTCATCGGATCGGGAAAAACACGCGCAAACCGCGCGGCGTGCACTTTCGTGGACTGCGTGGACGGAACGGGACTGCGAGCGACCGCTTCAATTGTCGAATCAATGCGGATTTCGCACGCACAAAAGACGGCGTGCGTTCGGTCGCGAAAGCGGGAAGGAAGGGCTTTCGGAAGGGCGCCGGGGGCAGCCTCTGGCCGGACCGGACAGGCCCGGACAACGAGCGCTTCGCGGCATCACCCGGCTTGTAGCCGGGCAGCGGCCGAGCCTCGCAGATTCATTAGCTAACCTAAATTACGCAGCTTGATAAATAAAATCTCGCGCAATTAATTCAGATTATTTACGTGCGTCGATTGTTTTAATAGTTTAGCAAGCGTCATGCATGGATTCTATAATTTTCACACATGTGCAGACGGTTTGCGCGTGCGTGTGTTTGAGGTGTCTTTGACTCGCCCACAAGAGGTCTCGCCATGACTCGAAAGTACATTGACTGCAGGGAGTTCCCGAGCGAGATGAACTGCACGGTTGCCATTTCGGCGGACTCGGACGCGGAGCTTCTGGAAGCCGCGGTGCAGCACGCGGTGAGCGTGCATCGTCACGCCGATTCGCCGGAGCTGCGCGCGCAGCTCAGCCAGCTCTTTCACGAGGGCTCGCCGCCCGTCGCATCGCCGCGCGCGGCATGACGAAGAAGAGGCGGGCCGTCGCGCAACGCGCCGGCCCGCGAGCGCAGCCACGGTGGTTGGCGCGCGTTAGCGGTAGGAATCGTACGCTTTACGTTGTAATATTCATCGGATTCCATCCCCGCATTCCCCCATGACCGACGTCGCTCCCGACGAAGTTCGTCTGGCCGCCGAGATCGAGCGGCTCAAGGCCGAGTTTCCCAAGACGCGCGAGCTGTATCGCGAAGTTTGCGCGCTGATGTTCTTCCGTTTCGGCATCACGCCCACGGCCAACCGGCTCTATCAGCTCGTGCACCGCGGCAGCATGAGCACGCCTACCGCTGTGCTATCCGAATTCTGGGCCACGCTGCGCGAGAAGAGCCGCGTGCGCATCGAGCACGCCGATTTGCCTGAGGAACTCCAGGGCGCGGCCGGCGAGCTCGTCGCCGCGCTCTGGACGCGCGCGGCCGCGGCGGCGCAGGCATCGCTCGAAGCGCTGCGTCTGGACGTGGAGGAGGCGCGCCGCGCCGCCGAAGCCGAGGTCGCCGCCGTGCGCGCCGACCTGGCGCACACCGAGGCCGCGCTCGAACAGCGCACGGCGGCGTTGCTCACGGCCCAGGTGCGTATACAGGAACTGGAGCAGGCGCAGGCCGCGGCGGTTGCCACGCGCGGCGCGCTCGAAGGCGAACTCGAACGCGCCCGGCAGTCGGTGCGCGAACGCGATGCCGCGCTGACCCAGGCGCGCGCCGACTTTTCCGCCGAACTCGACAAGCTGCGCGCCAGCGCGGAACTCGCGGAAACACGCTTGCAGGCCGCCGAGAAACGCGCCTTGCTCGAAATCGAGCGTGAGCGCACGGCCAACACGCGTTTGCAGCGCGATGTCGAAGCCGTCACGCAGCGTGCCGCGCGCACGGAGGAAAGCGCGCGCGCCGAGATTCAGGCACTGCAGACGCAACTGGGCGATTTGCGCCACCAGGCAGGCATGCTCGAAGGCCGTCTCGACGCGCTGCGCGTGAACCACGACACGCAGGCGCGCGAACTGGAAGCGGCACGGCAGAAAAGCGCCGGCGCCACGGCGGCCACAGCCGCGCGCCGCACCACGCGCCGGGCGGGGCGGCCCGCAAGACGGGGCAAAAGTCGTGAAGCCTCCAGGGCGCCGGCCGGGCGGGGATGCATGCCCGGATATCGGCGCCCTGATGCGCTATGGCGATCGCGTGGTGCGAGTGCTGGCCGAGGCGAGTGGCCAGCGCGTGATGATCGAATCCGTGGACGGCGAGGGCCGCACCTTCGTCAGCACGGTCAAGTGGGTCAATCTACAGGCGCTGAGCGAGCAGCTTTTTTGAGCGCCAGCGCCGCGCGGCGATTCCTTCGGCATCCTGATCGTGCAATCGCGCATCACTCGTCGCGCACGCGTACGGGCAACTCCGTCTTGTACTCCACGCGGCGCAGCGCCACCGAAGTGTGAATGTCGCGCACCCCCTCGATCTTGGTGAGCCGCGTCATCACGAAGCGCTCGATGCCCGCGATATCGCTCGCCACCACGCGCAGCATGTAGTCGAATGCGCCCGTCATCAGATAGCACTCCATCACCTCGTCGCAGTTCGAGATCGCACGCTCGAACGCGGCTAGCCGCGTCTCGTTCTTCTTCTCGATCGCCACCGACACATAGGCATTGACGGGAAAGCCCGCCTTCTCCTGGTCGAGCAGCGTGACGTACTGCGTGATCACGCCGCGCTCCTCGAGCATGCGGATGCGCCGGTAGAACGGCGAGAGCGAAAGCCCGAGCGATTCCGCGAGGTCGGCGGACTTCACGTGCGCGTCGCGCTGCAGGGCATGCAGGATGGCTACATCCACGCGGTCGAATTTCATTGGCCAGCTTTCCCTGAAAAAGGTGAATTTGGGGCGAATGTTGCTAATTATCGAAGATTACGTGGCTCAGTTTGGCACGAATCGCCGCTATTGGCTATCTAGAATCCGCTAGTACCCACAAGTCGAAGAGCGGAGACAAAACCATGAACATGCGAGCCGTCGAGGCCGGGCGCCAGATCGATGCGGACTATCGTCTCGAAGACCGCTACCTGCGCGAGGACGGCGCGGTCTTTCTCACCGGCACCCAGGCTCTCGTGCGCATCCTGATCGAACAGGCGCGCGCGGACCGGCGTGCCGGGTTGCGCACAGCGGGTCTCGTCTCCGGCTATCGCGGCTCGCCGCTCGGCGGATTCGATCAGGAACTGTGGCGCCAGAAGGCGCTGCTCGCGGACTTCGACGTGCGCTTCGAGCCGGGCCTGAACGAGGATCTCGGCGCGACCATGCTGTGGGGCGCGCAGCAACTCGACGCGTTTCCGGGCAAGCGCGTGCAAGGCGTGTACTCGATGTGGTACGGCAAGGGGCCGGGCGTGGACCGCACGGGCGACGTGTTCCGCAACGCCAACATGCTCGGCGCGGCGCGCCATGGCGGGGTGCTGGCCGTGGCCGGCGACGACCACGCGGCGCAGTCCTCGATGTTTCCGCACCAGACGGACCACGTGTTCGAAGGCGCGATGATGCCGATTCTCTTTCCGGCCTCGGTGGAGGAGTACATCGAGTTCGGCCTCGCGGGGTACGCGCTTTCGCGTTTCAGCGGCCTGTGGGTGGGTTTCAAGGCGATCACGGAAACGGTGGAGAGCGGCCGTTCGATGCGCGTGGCCCGCGGCGCGCCATTGCGTTTGCCGCACGATATCGACGTTCCGGCACAGCGCGCGTTCAACTACGACCCGCAATTGCGCTGGCCCGCGGAGCGCGCCGAACTCGAGCGCCGCGTGCTCGAAGAGCGCCTGCCCGCCGCGCTCGCCTTCATGCGCGCGAATCCGCTCGATCGCGCGCTGCTGCGGCCCGCGCACGCGCGCGTGGGCATCGTGACGGTGGGCAAGGCGCATGGCGATGTGCTGGCCGCGCTCGACGCGTTGGGCCTCACGGCCGATCGCCTCGAACAGCTCGGCATCGGCCTCTATAAAGTCGGCATGATCTGGCCGCTCGAAACCGAAGGGATCAAGGCATTTGCGCGCGGCATGCAGGCGCTTTTCGTCGTGGAGGAAAAGCGCTCGTTCGTGGAGCGGCAGATCAAGGAAGCGCTCTTCAACGTGCGTGCCGACGAGCGGCCGTCCGTGCACGGCAAGACGCTCGGCGAGTGCGAGCCACTGCTTCCCGCCGCGATGGAGTTCGCGCCCGAGCAGCTCGCGCGCGCTTTGCAGCGGTTTTTCCGGCACGCCGCCGTTGATATCCCACCAGTGGCCGCGATGGGTGCGCGTGCAACCAGCGCGCGTGCGGGTGCGCAGCGCGTGATCGCGCTCGCCCCGGCGCCGCAGGGTGAACCGCTCACGCGCAAGCCATTCTTCTGCGCGGGCTGCCCGCACAACACGTCGACGCGTTTGCCCGACGGCTCGCACGCGGCGGCCGGCATCGGCTGTCACATCATGGCGCTCGGCGAGGCGGGCAACACGGCGACGTTTTGCCAGATGGGCGGTGAAGGTGTGCAGTGGGTAGGCATGTCGACCTTCACGGACATGCCACATTTGTTCGTGAACCTTGGCGACGGCACCTACCAGCACTCGGGCAGTCTTGCGATCCGCCAGGCCGTGGCGGCGCGCGGGAACGTCACGTACAAGATCCTCTTCAACGACGCCGTAGCCATGACAGGCGGTCAACCCGCCGAGGGCGGCCTGACTGTGCATCGCGTGGTCGCGCAGGTGCTGGCCGAAGGCGTGCGCGAAGTCGCCGTGGTGACCGACCGCCCCGGGCAATACGTGGGCGCGCATGCGTTGCCCAACGGCGTGACGCTCTTGCATCGCGACACGCTCGACGCGCTGCAACGCCGCCTGCGCGAGCAGAAGGGCGTTTCCGTAATCGTCTACGACCAGACCTGCGCCGCCGAAAAGCGCCGCCGCCGCAAGCGCGGCAAGCTGATCGATCCGTCCACGCGCGTCGTGATCAATCCGGCCGTGTGCGAGGGCTGCGGCGACTGCTCCGTGCAGTCGAACTGCATCGCGATCGAGCCGCTCGAAACGGAGCTGGGCCGCAAGCGCGCCGTCAACCAGTCGAGCTGCAACAAGGACACCTCGTGTGTGAAGGGCTTTTGCCCGAGCTTCGTGACCGTCGAGGGCATGGAGCCGAAGCGCCCGGACGCCGCGCGCATCCAGCGCATCGAAGCCGAGCTGCGCGCCACGCTCGCGCCGCCCGCGCGTGTGCCGCAGGCGCTGGAGCAGCATCTGCGCATGGTCGTGACGGGCGTTGGCGGCACGGGCGTCGTGACGATCGGCGCGATCCTCGCGATGGCGGCGCACCTCGAAGGACGCGGCGCCTCGACACTCGACTTCACGGGCCTCGCGCAGAAGAACGGCGCGGTGCTGAGCCACGTGCAGATCGCGCAGAGCCGCGGGCTCATCACCACGTCGCGCATCGGCGCGCACGCGGCCAATGTGCTGCTGGGCTGCGACGCCGTGGTCGCCGCTTCGTCGGGTGCGCTCTCGCGTCTGCCGGCAAGCGGTGCGCGCGCGATCGTCAACGAGCGCATTACCGCGACCGCCGATTTCGTGCGTGACGGCGACCTGCCTGTGAGCAAGGCCGTGCACCAGGCAGCGATCGAGAGCGCGATGGGCGCCGAGGGCGCGACGTTTTGGGACTGCACGGCCGCCGCGGAGGCGATTTTCGGCGACGCCATCGCCTCGAACATGATGATGGTGGGCTACGCGTATCAGATGGGGCTCGTGCCGCTTACCGAGGCGTCGATCCTGCGCGCCATCGAACTCAATGGCGCCGCGGTGAAGATGAACGAACGCGCGTTCCTGTGGGGGCGTCTGATCGCGCAGGACGCTCGCGCGCTCGAACGCGTGGCGGGCGCCGACGCCGGGATCATGCATGCTCCGTTCGATCTCGCGCGCTTCGTGGCGGCGCGCGAGCGCGACCTCACGCTCTATCAGAACGATGCTTATGCGGCGCGCTATCGGGCACTCGTCGAAACCGTTGCACAGGCGGAGCGGGGAATCGAAGGGGCGAGCGGCGCGCTCGCGGAAGCCGCGGCGCGCCACTATTTCAAGGTGCTGGCCTACAAGGACGAATACGAAGTCGCGCGACTGCATACGGATGGAAGCTTCCGCGCTTACCTGTCCAGCCTGTTCGACGGCGCAGCGGGAAAAAAGACCTTCCACATGGCGCCGCCGCTCCTCACGCGCCGCGACGCGCAAACCGGCCGGCGCAACAAGATCGCGCTGCGCGGCGCGTGGGTCGAGCCGCTGCTGCGCGTGCTCAAGCACGGCAAGGCGCTGCGCGGCACGCCGCTCGATCCGTTCGGCAGGCAGCGCGACCGCGTGATCGAACGCGCGATGATCGGCGAATTCGAGGACGACGTGCGCCTCGTGCTCGGCAAGCTCGCACCGCACACGCTTGCGGCGGCCATCGGCCTGCTCGGCGTGCACGGCGCGGTGCGCGGCTTCGGCATCGTGAAGGAGCGCAACTACGAGCGCTCGCGCGGCGTTCGCGAGCGCTATCGCGGCGAGCTGGCAGGCCATGGCGCCTGAAACATCGGATACCTAACGGATAATTAACGGAGGAAATTGGTATGGTGGTGCAAGGCAAGACTTTTTTTGTGACCGGTGGCGGTTCGGGGCTCGGCGCGGCGGTGGGGCGTCATTTGCTCGAACGCGGCGCGAACGTGGTGTTCGCCGATATCGACATCGGCAAGGCGCGTGATGAAGCGGCTCGCAGCGACGAGCGCGCACTGGCGGCG
>DATBXG010000567.1:0-12908 GCA_036514415.1 Paraburkholderia sp. | reverse complement strand
GACTCTCGCGACCGCAGCGGCGGGCCGCCTCGTGCACGTTAGCGACGCTGCGCGCGCAACGGCCATCATCCTCGCCGGCGTCACTTGCGCAACGGTGATTGGCGTGCCGCTGGGCACGTTTGTCGCGGGCTTCGCATCGTGGCGCATGTCGTTTTTTGCCACCGGCGGCCTCGTCGCGCTCGCGCTGATCGCGCAGGCGTTGCTGGTGCCGTCGCTGCCTTCGGCCGCCGCATTGCGTCTCGCCGACTTCGCCGCGCTGCTGCGCCGCCCCCACGTGCGCCTGAGCATGCTGATGGTCGCGCTCGTGTTCGGCGCGCATTTCTCGACCTATACGTTCATCGCGCCGTTGCTCCAGCAGGACTTCACGATGAGCGCGATCACGCTGCTGCTGCTCGCGTTCGGGGTAATCGGCTTCTTCTCGAACGCGTTGACGTCCGCGGTTGTGGCCAAGCGCCTGAAGACCTCCGTGGCGGCGGCGACGGCGCTCCTGCTGTGCGCGCTCTCGGCGATGATCCTGCTCGAGCACGCGCGCATCGGCCAAATCGCGGCGATGCTGATGTGGGGCGCGGCGTTCGGGGCGATTCCGCTGTGCCTCTCCGTATGGATCCAGCGCGGCACGGCCGATCAGGCCGAAGCGGGCTCGGCGATGTTCGTGAGCGTGATTCAGGTGGCGATTGCGCTGGGCTCGTCGGTGGGCGGCGCGATCGTGGATCGCGCCGGCGTGCGCGCCGACCTCGTGCTCGGCTGCGCGCTCGCAGTGTTCGGCCTCGTGACGCTGCAGCGGCTTGCCGCAATGGAGCGCCCCGCAAGGGTCGCCGCGCTCGAATGCGAATGCAGCCCGTCGCTGGATTGAAGCAGGGCGCGGCCAGACAGCCGGTCCATCGCGCCGCGTGAACCGGCCGCTGCGGGCATTCGTGTAACGCCACAGCCGCTCCCGCCACAAACTGCGCCGGGAGCGGCGTGGGTTGTTCAATGCGCCATCGCACCCGATGCCGGATGATCCATGCCCATCGCGTCGCCCTTCACGGGCTTGCTCATGGAGTCGTGTTTCATGGCATCGCTCTTGCCCATCGTATCGTGCGACATGGCGTCCTTGCCCATGGTGTCCTTGTGCATCGAGTCTTGCGACATGGCGTTGTTCGACATCGCACCGCTCGCTTGCGCGAACGCGGTGCTCGCGTTGATGCTCAACAGGGCCGCCGAGATGGCGATTGCTGCGATTCCGATCTTCTTCATTTTCACTGCTCCTTGCTGGTTGAAAAAAGCGAAGCCCGCTTTGGGGCGAACGGGAAACGAAGCCGCCACGCGAAGCGGCGGCATGGAAGACGTCACGAACCGCCGAACCAGTTGTAGCCCTGGTCGACCCAGTAGCCGCCTGGATACGCATTCGTGACGAATATTTCGACAATGTGCTTCGGGTTCTTGTAGCCGAGCTTCGTCGGCATGCGCAGCTTCATCGGGAAGCCGTATTTCGTGGGCAGGCGCTCGCCGTCGTAGTCGAAGGCGAGCAATGTCTGCGGATGCAGCGCGGTGGCCATGTCGATGCTTTCGTAGTAGTTGTCTGCGCAACGAAAACCCACGTATTTCGCGGTGGTATCAGCATCGACACGACGCAGGAAGTGCGCGAACGGTGTGCCGCCCCAGCGTCCGATCGCGCTCCAGCCTTCCACGCAGATATGCCGCGTGATCTGCTCCGCGTGCGGCAGCGCATACAACTCGGGCAATGTCCACACGCGCTGGCCTTTGACGAGGCCGCTGAGCCTGAGCCGATAGTCGTCGGCATCGACAATGGGCGCCTCGCTTTCGCTATAAAACGCGTTGAAGGGAAACGGCCGCGTGATCTGGGATTCGGCATAGGTGGGCGCGAGCCGTCCCGGAGCGAACAGCCACGCCTGCACGCGGTCGTTCAGACGCGAAACGGCGCTGAGGAACGTGTTGACCGATGCGTCGTCGGTGAGCGTGCAGCCTGTTAGCATCGCAAGACCGCCGAGCGTGAGCACGCGCTTGCCGAACAGGCGCCGTGACGGCATGTCGAGTTCGCGCTGCGCATCGGCCAGGATCGCCGCGCGGTCGAGTGCGATGATCTTTCGGTCAGGCATTTTCATACGGAATCCTTATAAAATACGATGGATGGCGCCGGGCGTGGTGTCGCGCTGTGCGTTCAGCGGCCGCGCAGCATGGTGAGCAACGAGCGCGGCACGAGCGCGACCATCGTCACGTGAACGATCACGAAGGCGGCAAGCAGCGTCATCGCGCAAAAGTGCACGACGCGCGCGCGGTCGTATCCACCCATCAATTCGCGCAGCAGCGGGAATTGCACGGACTTCCAGATCACGAGGCCCGAAAGAACGAGGACGACGAGGTCGGCAATCGCGACGAGATAGGCGAGCTTCTGCACGGCGTTGTAATGGCTCGGGTCGGCGTGCGAAAGGTGGCCCGTGAGCGCGGCGCGCAGATCGTTCAGCACGGCGCGCGCGCTCAGCGGGAAAAACTTCGTGCGCCATCGTCCGGTGGAGAGATTCATCGCGAGATAGAAGAGGCCGTTGAAAAACAGCAGCCACATCGCCGCGAAATGCCATTGCAGCGCGCCGCCAAGCCAGCCGCCGAGGGTGATCGGCGTGGGAATGACGAGTCCCGCAAACACCGGCGACGCATCGTAGATGCGCCAGCCCGAGAACATCATGACGAGCACCGCAAGCGCGTTGAGCCAATGCGTGATGCGCAGCCAGAGCGGCTGGATGGCGCGCGGGCGGAGCAGGCGGGCTTCGAGCGGGAGCGCTTCGCCGGTCGAGGTGTGCATGGCAATTCCTGGTTAGCGGATCGATGCCAGTGAATTCGCCTCGGCGCGCGTGGCGGTTACAGCGCGTCGACAAAAAATTTCGCGCGGGCGGCTGCCGAATAAAAAAAGGTGACCCGCGCTGTTTCCCCTGTAACCCGATTGGCGCGTCAAACGAATTAGCTCGAATGGACGCATGCGCTTGCGTCACACGGAGAATCCAAAGGTGGGCTTGACCAATACATGGGCGACAGTGAGGGAAACGGCCGCGGCCGACGCGCCCGCCGGCGGTCCGCCTGCTGTTGCGGTGCGGGAAGCGTTCGGCTACCCTCACGCCTGCGCTCACGTGATTGGGGGCGAATATGGCGGCACCTGCAAGCTGCCTGAAAGCTCCCCTTCGCGAGATCGCCAGAACAGCACAAGCCTGCCAACGTATCGTCGCGACAACCCAGGACGACCTTTGCACTCCGCGGAAACCCGTCTCAAAGCGCTCTTCGTCAGCGGTCTGGAAGGCGACGCAATCGCGTATCGAGACTTTCTCGAGGAACTCACGCGCCATCTGCGCGGCTACCTGCGCCGGCGCATTCCGCAGTTGCGCGACGACGTGGAGGATCTCGTGCAGGAGATCCTGCTCGCGGTCCACAACGCGCGTCACACGTGGCGCCCCGACGAACCGCTCACGGCCTGGGTGCACGCGATTGCCCGCTACAAACTGATGGACTTCTTCCGCTCGCGCGCGCGCCGCGACATGCTCAACGATCCGCTGGACGACCACACCGATCTCTTTGCTGAGCCCGACGACGAACCCGCGCAGGCGCGCCGCGACATCGGCAAACTGCTCGAGGAATTGCCCGACAAGCAGCGCCTGCCCATCGTCCACGTGAAGCTCGAAGGGCTTTCGGTCGTGGAAACGGCGAAGCTCACGGGCCTGTCCGAGTCGGCGGTCAAGGTGGGCATTCATCGCGGGTTGAAAGCGCTCGCCGCGCGCATTCGGGGGGCGCGATGAAAACCGACGATCTGATCAGCCTCCTCGCCACTGGCGTCGCGCGCGTGGATCGCAAGGCCGCGCTGCGCCGCTTCGCGCGCGCGCTGCCGCTCGGTTTCGCGGGCTCGGTCGTACTGATGAGCGTCGTGTTCGGCGTGCGGCACGATCTCTGGAGCGTCGCGCACACGCCGATCTTCTGGGCCAAGCTCGCGTTCCCGTTCTGCGTGGCGCTGGCTGCCGCGCTCGCCGTCAGCCGCCTCGGGCGGCCGGGCCTGCGCGGCGGCTACGCGTGGGCGCTGGTGGCGCTGCCGTTCGTCGCCGTGCTGGCTGGCGCGTGGCTCGTGCTCGGCGACGCGGAGCCCGCGCAACGTGTGCCGCTCGTGCTCGGCCTCACCTGGCGCACCTGCCCGTTCAATATCGTGTTGCTGTCGGTGCCCACGTTCGCGGCCGTGTTCTGGGCCGTGCGCGGTCTCGCGCCGACGAGTCTGCGTGTGGCGGGCGCCGCGTCCGGGCTCTTTGCGAGCGCGCTCGCGACCATCGCATACTGCCTCCATTGCCCGGAGATGAGCCCGGCGTTCTGGAGCGTCTGGTATGTGATCGGCATGTTGCTGCCCGCCGGCGCAGGTGCATGGCTGGGGCCGCGACTGCTGCGCTGGTAGCGGCTCCGTTGGCCTGGTGACCGCTCAAGACCGCCACGCCTCGCCGTCGGGGAAAACGTGTTTCTCGAGCGAATCCGGTTTCATTTCGATGCTGTAACCCGGCTTCTGAGGCGGCATATACCGACCATTGCGGATCACGACAGGATCGACGAAATGCTCGTGCAGATGATCGACATATTCGAGCACGCGATTCTCCAGCGACGCCGACACGCAGAGATAGTCGAACAGCGAAATATGCTGCACGTACTCGCACAGGCCGACGCCGCCCGCATGCGGACAAACGGGCACGCCGAACTTCGCCGCCATCAGCAGCACGACGATCACTTCGTTCAGCCCTCCTAAGCGGCAGGCGTCCACCTGGCAAAAGTCGATCGCCTGCGCCTGCAAGAGCTGCTTGAACATCACGCGGTTGTGGCAGTGCTCGCCGGTCGCGACGCCAATCGATCCCAGACGCCGACGAATCTCCGCATGGCCGAGGATATCGTCGGGGCTCGTCGGCTCCTCGATCCACCACGGGTCGAATTCCGCCAGGCGCCGCATGTTCGCCACCGCTTCGTCGACGTCCCACACCTGGTTGGCGTCCATCATCAGCTTGAGGTTCTCGCCGATTTCCTCGCGCAGAATGCGCGCGCGCCGCACGTCTTCGTCGAGATCGCCGCCGACTTTCTGCTTGAAATGCGTCCAGCCCAGCGCGACGCCTTCGCGCGCGAGACGGCGGATCTTGTCGTCGTCGTAGCCGAGCCAGCCAGCCGAGGTCGTATAGGCGGGGTAGCCTTGCGCGAGCATTTCCTTTTCGCGCGCCCCCTTGGTCTTCGCGTGGCGATGAAGCAGGGCCAGCGCTTCGTAAGGCGTGATCGCATCGGTCACGTAGCGAAAGTCGAGGCAACGCACGAGTTCTTCGGGGCTCATGTCGGCAAGCAGCTTCCACACCGGTTTGCCGACTGACTTTGCCCACAGGTCCCAGACCGCATTGACGACCGCCGCCGTAGCCAGATGAATCGCGCCTTTGTCCGGGCCGATCCAGCGCAACTGGCTATCCGACGTGAACGCCCGCCAGAATGCGCCCATATTCGCAGCGATGTCTTCGAGACGCTTGCCGACGACGAGTGGCGCCAGCGCGTTGACCGCTGTCACGCAGATTTCATTGCCGCGCCCGATGGTGAATGTGAGGCCGTGCCCCGCGAGTTGGTCTGGAGAATCGGTTTCGAGCGTGACGTAGGTGGCTGAGTAGTCCGGCGCGGCGTTCATCGCGTCGGAGCCGTCGAGCGAACGTGAGGTGGGAAAGCGGATATCCCGAACGGACAGCCTGGTGATGATGGTCATCTGAACTCCCTCCAGAGGGACGCGTGCGTGAATGCAAGGTACGCCAGTAAAACGGGAGAGCGGGGTAGGGGAAAACGAGGCGTTTTCCCGCGTTGACAACGCGATGTCTGCTACCTAGCATGCTAGCATGTCTTCTCAAAATCAAGCGTGCCGTGAGCTCTTCTTCCGATGTAGCGAGTGCCGCCAGCGATCCTTATGTCGCACTGCAAAAGATCAAGGATGGCGCGCGCGGCAGCCTGACCGACGCAGTTGAACAGGCGCTGAGAGAAGCGATCGTGACGCTTGCGCTGGAACCGGGAATGATGATCGACAAGATGGCGGTCTGCGAACGGATGGGCGTGTCGCGTTTTCCGGTTTCCGCCGCGCTGGCGAAGCTCGCCCATGCCGGTCTGGTCGAGGTATTGCCGCAGCGCGGCACGCGCGTCAAACCCATCGCGCTCGACGACATCCGCCAGCATCTGTTCATTCGCAGCGCGCTCGAAGTCGAAACGGTGCGCGGCGTCGCGCAGATGCACGACCGGGCCACGATCGACGCGCTGGCCGAGAATCTCGACCAGCAGCGCAAGGTCGCCGGCGACGGTCAGCGGCTCGAGTTTCATGAGCTCGATCTCGCGTTTCATGAAATCCTGCTCGACGCGGTGAAGCTGCCGCGCGTGAAAGAGATCGTCGCCGTGTCGCGCAACGCGCTGGACCGCGCAAGGCAATTGCTGGCGAGTCCCGAGCGGCTCATGCACACGCTCGACGAGCACGAACGTATTTTCGAGGCCATCCGCGCCGGCAAGACCGACGCGGCGGCAAAGGCGATGCACGACCATCTCGATCAGGTGATCGCGGAATTGCACCGGTCGGCGCAAGAGCGGCCGGATCTTTTCGCGCCCTAGGCTTGCGTTTCGGAGTGCCGAATTTTCAACCGCGTTTCAATTGCGTTTCCACCACTTTCGTGCAGCGTCCCCAGGTCGCCGCGCACGGGATAAAAGGGCCCCGGCAATGTGTCTGGCTTCTCTTCACGGATTTGCGCCATGACGCCGCTCATTTCCGTCAACAAGCTCAGCAAGAGCTTTCCCGGCGTAAGGGCACTTCATGAAGTGCAATTCGAGCTCATGGCGGGCGAGGTGCACGCGCTGATGGGGGAAAACGGCGCGGGCAAGTCGACGTTGATGAAGATTCTCGCTGGCGTCTACACGCGCGATTCCGGCGATATTCTCTATGACGGCCAAAGCGTCGCGTTCGCGAGCCCGCGCGAGGCCCAGGCCGCGGGCGTGGGCATCATTCATCAGGAACTCCAGCTGATGAATCATCTGAGCGTCGCGCAGAACATGTTCATCGGGCGCGAGCCGCGCGGGCGTCTGGGCCTGTTCCTCGACGAAGACAAGCTCAACGCCCAGGCGCGCGAGATCCTCGGCCGCATGCACGTGCAACTCGACCCGCGCACCGTGGTCGGCTCGCTCACCGTCGCCAGCCAGCAGATGGTCGAGATCGCCAAGGCCCTGTCGTTCGATTCGCGCGTGCTCATCATGGACGAGCCGACTTCCGCGCTCAACGACGCCGAGATCGCCGAGCTCTTCCGCATCATTCGGCAGTTGAAAGCGCGCGGCGTCGGGATCATCTACATCTCGCACAAGATGGACGAGCTCAAGCAGATCTCCGATCGCGTCACCGTGCTGCGCGACGGCGAATACGTGGCGACCGTCTCGACCGCCGATACGAGCGTGCAGGCCATCATCGGCATGATGGTCGGCAGAACGCTCGCCGACGTCGCGCCTTACCAGGGACCGCGCAGCGAGGGCGAAGTGGCGCTCGAAGTGAAGCATCTGAATGCCGGCCCGCTCGTGAGGGACGTGAGCTTCACGTTGCGCAAAGGCGAGATACTGGGTTTCGCGGGACTCATGGGCGCAGGGCGCACCGAAGTCGCGCGCGCCGTGTTCGGCGCCGACCCGATCGAATCCGGAGAAGTCTTCGTGAAAGGCGTGAAGGCGCCGATCAGGAAGCCGAGCGATGCGGTCGCGCACAGCATCGGCTATCTCTCCGAAGACCGCAAGCGCTTTGGCCTCGCGACAGGCATGGACGTCGAATCGAACATCGTGATGTCCAACCTCGGCAAATTCCTGTCGCTGAACCTGTTCCTGCGCCGCCTGCAGATACGCAAAACGGCGTCGCATTTCATCAATCTGCTCGCCATCCGCACGCCTTCCGCGACGCAGCAGGTGCGCCTGCTCTCGGGTGGCAACCAGCAGAAGATCGTCATTGCCAAGTGGCTGGAGCGCGACTGTGACGTACTGTTCTTCGACGAGCCGACGCGTGGCATCGACGTCGGCGCCAAGAGCGAGATCTACAAGCTGTTGCGCGCGCTCGCCGAGCAGGGCAAGGCGATCGTGATGATCTCGTCGGAACTTCCGGAAATCCTGCGCATGAGCGACCGGATCGTGGTGATGTGCGAAGGCCGTATCACTGGCGAACTCTCCGCCAGCGAGGCGACCCAGGAGCGCATCATGCATCTGGCGACGCAGCGCGAAACCTTGCAAGCGGCATGAGCC
Organism: Paraburkholderia sp.; assembly: GCA_036514415.1. Lineage (GTDB taxonomy): Bacteria > Pseudomonadota > Gammaproteobacteria > Burkholderiales > Burkholderiaceae > Paraburkholderia. The sequence continues at coordinate 4,631 of DATBXG010000567.1, read as the reverse complement.
TGAGGTCGAACCCATGACAACGCAATCGGATACGGCAGCACTGGCGGACCAGAAACGGTCCACCGGCTTCAAGGCGCGGCTTTTCTCGCCGACCACGCTGCAAAAGATGCTCGCCTTCGCGAGCCTGATCCTGCTGCTGATCTTTTTCAGCTTCGCGTCGCCTGCTTTCATGCAGATGGACAATATCCTCGGCATTCTGCAGGCGACGGCCGTGAACGGCGTGCTGGCCATCGCCAGCACCTTCGTCATCATCACCGGGGGCATCGATTTGTCCGTTGGCACGCTGATGACTTTCACGGCCGTGATTTGCGGCGTGTTTCTCAGCTACTGGCATCTGCCGATGTGGATGGGCGTGCTCGCCGCAATCGGAACGGGTGCGCTGTGCGGAACCATTTCGGGAACGCTGACGGCGAAAATGAAAATCCCGCCCTTCATCGCCACGCTGGGCATGATGCTGCTGCTCAAGGGGCTTTCGCTCGTCGTCTCGGCCGACAAGCCGATCTATTTCACCGACACTGAAAACTTCTACATGATTTCGCAGGATTCGCTGATCGGCTACTTCCTGCCCAGCGTGCCCGTGCCCAACGCGGTGCTGATCCTCTTCGTGCTCGCCGTGCTCAGTTCGATCACGCTCAATCGCACGGCGCTCGGCCGCTATACGTTCGCGCTCGGCAGCAATGAAGAGGCCGTGCGCCTTTCCGGCGTGAATGTCGACCGCTGGAAGATTGCGATTTATGGCCTTGGCGGCTCGATTTGCGGCATTGCGGGACTGCTGATCGCCTCGCGTCTGAATTCGGCGCAGCCGGCGCTCGGCCAGGGCTACGAGCTGGAAGCCATTGCGGCCGTCGTGATAGGCGGCACGTCGTTGAGCGGCGGCTCGGGCACGATAGTCGGCACCATCATCGGCGCGTTCATCATGAGCGTGCTGACCAACGGCCTGCGCATCATGTCGGTCGCGCAGGAGTGGCAGATCGTGGTGACAGGTCTCATTATCATCCTCGCTGTCTACGCGGACATCCTGCGGCGCAAGCGGAGTCGATAGGGGAAGCAACGAAGAAGCAAGGAAAGAACGGGGAGCCAGAACAGGCTCCCTCAATGGCTGGAGGTCAATGGCCCACCTTAGGAGGAGAGACGTCATGTTGAAAAGAAGACTCATCAGTGCCGTGATCGGGCTCGGCGCGCTCGTGGGGGCGACTGGTTTGACGTATGCTGAGGAACCCTACATTCCGATCATTTCGAAGGGCTTCCAGCATCAGTTCTGGCAAGCCGTGAAATCCGGCGCGGAACAGTCGGCGAAGGAGAACAACGTCAGGATCACGTTCGAAGGCCCGGAAACGGAGGCCATGGTCGACAAGCAGATCGACATGCTATCGGCCGCGCTCGCCAAGAAACCGCAGGCGCTCGGCCTTGCCGCGCTCGACAGCAAGGCCGCCATTCCGCTGCTCAAGCGAGCCCAGGCCAGCAAGATACCCGTGATCGCCTTCGACTCGGGCGTCGACAGCGATATTCCGCTCACGACGTGCACGACGGATAACCTCGCCGCCGCTGCGCTCGCCGCCGACAAGATGGCGGAGCTGATCGGCAATTCGGGCGAAGTCGGCGTGATCGTGCACGACCAGACGAGCCGCACGGGTATCGATCGCCGCGACGGCTTTCTCAATCAGATGAAGACGAAGCATCCGGGCATCAAGATCGTTTCCGTGCAGTACGGTGCGGGCGACCACCTGAAGTCGGCGGAAATCGCCAAGGCGATGATTCAGGCGAACCCGAACCTCAAGGGCATTTTCGGCGCCAATGAAGGCTCGGCGGAAGGCGCGGCGATCGGCGTGAAGGAGTCGGGCAAGAAGCTGGTGTTGATTGGCTACGACTCGGGCAAGGATCAAAAGGAGGCCATCATGTCCGGCCTGATGGCAGGTGCGATCACGCAGAATCCGGTGGGCATCGGCAAGTGCGTCGTCGATTCCTCGGTGAAGGCGTTGAAGGGCGAGAAACTGCCCAAGAAGATCGACACGGGCTTTTTCTGGTACGACAAGACCAATATGAACGACCCGAAGATCGCTGCCGTGCTTTACGACTGAATGTGGTAAATCGGTCTCATGGAGGGCGAGAGGAGGAGCCGAGGCTCCTCCTCTTTTCATTGCAATGGCGGATTAAACGCTCCGGAGTGCTGGCTACGCAGCGTGCGATCAGGATCAGTCCGCCTCCACCCGCACCGCCACGTCCATGCAATGCGCGCCGCCGCCGAGTATCACCCCGCGCAGCAGCGACACGTCGCTGTAATCGCGCCCGATGGCGAGCGTCACGTGCCCCTGATCGGCGAGCACGTCGTTGGTCGGATCGAGATCGAACCAGCCCGCAGAAGACGCCGCCGGCACATAGAGCGACACCCACGCATGGGAGGCGTCCGCACCGATCATCGGCGGAGCGCCTTCCGGCGGATCGTTGCGCAGATAGCCGCTCACATAGCGCGCGGCGAGCCCGATCGACCGCAGGCAGCCGATCATCACCTGGGCGAAGTCCTGGCACACGCCGTGACGCAGTTCGAACGCGCGCGCGGCGGGTGTGTCGAATGCCGTTGCCGAAGGGCGGTACGCGAAATCGGCGTGGATGCGATGCATCAGGTCGATCGCGCCGGCCAGAATGGGCGCGCCGGGCGCGAAGCTGTCCAGCGCGTAGGCATGCAATTCGGGCAACAAGTCGATATTCGGCGAGGCGAAGCAGAATTCGGACTCGGCACGGAAGGCGCCGCCCGCCGTGTAACGCAGCAGCCGCGCGACGTCTTCCCAGGCCGGCGTGTCGTGTGCGTCGAGCGAAGCGTAGCGCGGCGAGAGCAGCACGCTGGTCTCGCTCGTCATCTGCAGATAGTCGTGCGGCGCGTCGAACGAGAAGTACAGGACCTCATTGCCGAAAGCGTCGCGGCGGCTCGTCTGATACGACGGCGAGGGCTCGATGCACTCGCGATGTGCGAGCACGCGCTGCCATGGAAGGTCGGGCGGGCGGATCGTCGCGAGATGCTGCGCGGTCTCGACGAGCGTCGAATAGCGGTAGGTCGTGCGGTGCGTGACCGCGAGGCGCGCGCCGCTCATGACCAGACCTGCGCGGCGAGCGGCACGGCATGGCTGAACCAGCGGGCGCTGATCTCGTTCGACGCCGCGGCCATGCGCTCGGCAAGACTGTCGCACAGTGCGGTGAGCGCGGGGTAGCGGCCGTCGTCGCCGGGTTCGCAGAGCGCCTCCAGCGTGGGCAGCGCCTCGATGGGCGCGAGTTGCGAGGCGAACGGCTCGCGCCTCGGTCCACCCGCTGCCTGGGCGATTTCGTCGAGCCTCGCCCGCAGCCGCGCGTAGACGCCATAGAGGCCGCGCGGATTGGTCGGGTCGGTCACGATCAGATCGAGCAGGGCGGGCACTTCGAGGCGCCCCGGATACAGCGAGCGATACGTGAGCGTACTGTCGAACAGTTGCAGCAGCACGTCGAAGCCCGCGGGCGTGGCGAGCGTGCGTTCGTGCGCGGCGATACGGAGCATCGTGGCCAGCGCGGCCACGCGTTCGATATGGCGGCCCGCGAACAGCAGGCGCCACGCTTCGTCGCGGGTCATGCGGTCGCCCTGGCAACCGCTGATGGCGCCCAACTGCGTTGCGAGTGCATCGAGCGCGTCCATCAGCGCCATGCGGTCGTATGGCGTGCGGCGCCTGAATTCGATGGCTGCGCCTTGACGCTGCGGCGCCGCCGGCACGAGCGAAAGGGCGTGAAGGGCATCGCGGAAGTCGTTGCGCGAGGCGAGCACGGTGCGCCAATGGTCGCTCGACAGCCGGCCGCGAATCTCGCCGCAGGCGTACGCCTGGCTGGCGAGCGTCCGGCCGATGCCCGTTGCGCCCGCATGCTCGTGCAGATTGGCCACGAGCGCGCGCTCGAAGTCGTCGAGGTCGCGCCGCGCTTCATCGCCCGTGGTTGGCACGAGGCCATTCGCAACGGCGAGTTCGACGAAGGTGCCGAACAGCTCTTCGGCGTCGCTGCCTTCGAGCGAACCGAGAATCAGCCGGCACAGGCGCACGCCGTTCTCGGCGCGCTCGCCGTAGCGTCCTGCCCAGAACAGGTTTTCCGCGGCGCGGCTCGGCACGCGGCGGCGTTCGCGGCGCAGGTCGCCGGGCTTCATCGGGCTCGGCAGGAGCGTGAAGGTCGAGCCGGGCTGGCTCGACAGCACCCAGGTATCGACGCTGCTTCCGCCCATCTGCATCGATACGGATTCCTGATGTTCTGCCGCCAGGCGCGTAAAACCGCCGGGCAGCACGCGCCAGCCGCATTCCTGATCGGCGATCGCGTAGACGCGCAGCACGGCGGGCCGCGCGCCGAGCATGCCCGCACCGGTCTCATAGCGCGGCGTATAGCTGTAGCACAGCGGTTGCTGGACCGTGAAGGCGTCGGGCAACTGCTCGATGCGCTCGCGCCAGTCGGCGAGCGTTTGCACGCCGGCGGCGAGTCCGGGCGGCGCGGACGCCGCGTTTGCCGCGCCCGGCCATGTCGGCACGAGCAGCGCCTCGGGCACCTGCGCGAGGGCGTCGTGCCTCGCCGCGTCTTCGCCGCACCACCAGGTGGCGACACCCGGCAGCGCGAGCGGCTCGCCGAGCAGCGCC
>DATBXG010000566.1:0-7323 GCA_036514415.1 Paraburkholderia sp. | reverse complement strand
GAGGCGGAAGGATACGACGACGTGATGCGCTTCGTGCGCGACGATCCGTATATGCTGGCGGGGTTGTTCGAACATGTCGAGATTCGTCCGTGGGACTGGAATCTTGGCAATCCTGAGCAAAGAGTGTGAGCATGCGGACCGTGAGCCTGTGTTGCCTCGACGATGTGCCCGATGGCGGCGCGCGCGTGATCGACGCCGCGCTGGCAGGGCGGCCGGTCGTCGTCGTGCGGCGTGCCGGCGAAGTATGGGCGTATGCGAACCGCTGCCCTCACTTCTCGGTGCCCCTCGACTACGAGCCGGGCCGCGTGCCCACGTATCGCGCGCAGGTGATCATGTGCGCACATCACAGCGCGTTGTTTCGCTTCGAAGACGGGCAATGCATAGAAGGCCCGTGCGCCGGCGCGAAGCTCGACGCTATTTCCGTGTGGCTCGACGCGCAGTCCAACGTCGTGGCGCAGTGCACGTGAGACATTCCGTTAGCGGCCCAGTCACACCCGCTTGATGAGCCCGAGTTGTGTGAGCGCCGTTACACCGTCGTCGAGTCCGATCTCTTCGACGATCTTGCCGTCCTTCAGGCGCAGCACCGTCGTGCCGGTGAAATGCATCTTGCGGCCGCTCGCCGCCGGCAACGATCCTGCGAGAAAGTCCCCAAACGCGGGCCCCGAATGGGTGCCGCCGCCTTCCCACCGGCCCACCACGAACTCGCCTTCGGCGATGAGGCCGGCGGCGCCCCAGAAGTTCAGATCGGGGAACGCCGCGCGAAAGCCGCTCATGAATGCCTTGATGTCCTCGCGGCCACGGCGCGGCTCGTGCAGCGAATAGTTGAGCAGCATGTCCGGCGCGGCTAGCTCGTCGACGATGCCGAGGTCGCAGGTTTCGCCCCAAAAACTCGTGAACCAGCGGCCAACGATCGCCTTGTTGTCCTCTTCCATCGACATGTTCGACTCCTTGCTGATCTCGATCCATGGCGAAGCAGGATTGCTCCGCCCGGAGTGAACGATATCGACCGGCTGGGCGCGCTGATACCCGTTTCTTGCCTTCACGTTCACGCGGGGCGAGTGCCGGATTAGAGCGCAACATTCGGATCGGAACGCGTGGCGCGTTGGCGTATCGTCCTTCTGCATGCGATATCGGCGAAAATGCCCGCTGCGAGAGGAGGAGAGACGCGATGAAAGCCGGAGCCACGACGGCGGAGAAGCCGGATTCCGGAACGTACGATTGGACCGGGATCGAGCGATCGCTCGATGCGCACGGCCACGCCGTTCTGCCTCGCGTGCTCAGGCCCGGACAGTGCGCGCAACTCGCCGCCCTCTACGCGCGGGAAGATTGCTTTCGCTCGCGCATCGTCATGGCGCGCCACAATTTCGGGCGCGGCGAGTACAAGTACTTCGCGTATCCGCTGCCGCCGCTGCTGCATAAGCTGAGGCGCGCGCTCTATCCGTACCTCGCGCCGATCGCCAATCGCTGGAACGCGCAACTGGGCGTCGACGCGCGGTATCCGGATGAACTCGACGCCTTTCTCGAACAGTGCCACCGGGCAGGGCAAACGCGCCCGACACCGCTCATTCTCGAGTACGGCCCAGGTGACTACAACTGCCTGCACCAGGACCTGTACGGCGAGCATGTATTCCCGCTGCAGGTGGCGATCCTGCTCTCCCGGCCCGGCGCCGACTTCGAGGGCGGCGAATTCGTGATGACGCAGAGCGCATCGAATGGCCAGTGCGCCGAAGTGATTCCGCTGGAGCAGGGCGACGCGGTGCTGTTCACCGTCAACCAGCGGCCGGCGGCGAACCGGCGCGGCGGCACGCGCAAGGTCGCCATGCGGCATGGCGTGAGTGTGGTGCGCAGCGGGAAGCGTCATACGGTTGGCCTGATTTTTCACGATTCACGTTAGCGCGCGGACAACGCGAAGGACCGCATCATGCAACTGTTTCTCGGCCATATCGAGTCGCCGCTGGGCGACCTCTTGCTGGTGAGCGATGCGCAGCACCGACTGCACGCGCTCGAATTCACGGATCATCGGGTGCGCCTGCATCGCGGCCTGCGCGAGCGTTACGGCAGCGCCGAATTGACCGACGGTCCCGCGCCCGCTTCGATTGCGGACGCCGTAGCACGCTATTTCGCCGGCGAGCTGGACGCGCTCGATTCTCTCGCCGTCGTGATGGCGGGTTCGGACCTGGAAGAAAAGGTCTGGGCCGCGCTGCGCCGCATTCCGGCTGGCAGCACCACGAGCTACGGCAAGCTCGCGAAAGCGTTGGGATTCGAAGACCCGCGCGCGGCGATCGATATCGGCGCGGCAAATGGCGCGAATCCCATCGCGATTGTCGTGCCTTGCCATCGCGTGATTGCCAGCAACGGCGACCTCAAGGGCTACGCGTGGGGCTTGCATCGCAAGCGCTGGCTGCTCGAACACGAGAAGGCGATTCCCGCGACGCCCGATGTTCCGCGGACGGCAACGCTTCCGGGGTTCTGACCCGGCCAGGTTTTCGCACATGACCTCATCATCCAATACGATCGCCGAGCTGGACTGGAGCGCGATCGCCGCGCAGCTGGATAGCGAAGGCTACGCAGTGCTGCCCCGCCTTCTTGCCGCTGACCAGGCTCGCGCGTTGGCAAGCGATGCTGTCATGTCGAACCCACTGCGCCGTGTCTCGCTGGATAGCGTCGATCTCGGGTGCGGCGACCTGCTGTATTTCGACGAGGGGATGCCGCAGCCTTGGGCGCAATGGCGCACGGACTTCTATCGCCACCTTGCGCCTGTCGCCAATCGATGGAACGAAACGCTTGGCATGACTTATCGATTCCCGGCGGACCTCCACGAATTTCTGGCGCGCAACCAGCGGGCAGGGCAAACGCAGGCGCAGTCGCATCTGAACCGTCTGCGCGCCGACGATTATCTGGCGTTGCACCAACGCAGCGACGGGGAGCATGTATTTCCGCTGCAAGTGGTCGTATTGCTCACGGAGCCCGGGAGAGACTTCACGGGCGGCGAACTGGTGATGACGGAGCAACGCCCGCGCATGCAGTCGCGCCCCATGGTCGTGCCGCTCGGTCTGGGCGATGCGGCAATCATCACGACGGCTCAGCGGCCGTTCAAGGGAAGCAGCGGCTACTACCGCGTGAACCTCAGGCATGCGGTCAGCCGGGTGCGGGGCGGCGAGCGCATCGGCATGGAGTTGTCGTTCCACGATGCGCCGCGAGGGTCGGGCGATCAGCGCGCATTCATTATGGATACCTGATTAATGCAGCGCAGTTCAGAGGCGCACCGAAGCATTCAAGTCCACCCCGAGATGCAACTAACTGCCAAGTCCATCCGCCCCAGACCCACGCCGCTTCGCGGCGTCATCACATTCGCGTCCAACCCGTGAGCCCAGCCCAGGGACTTCCCGCATAAATACTTTATCGACTATTTATCGATAATTTATCATGATAGATTCGCAGGCTGAATCGGGCGTCACGGCGAAGGGTGTGCTCGCGGCGCCGGTCGTGCATCCGTTCCACGACAACCCGTCCATTCCCGGCGCGATCGGCAGGCTTTCGGGCTTTCTGCGGTACGCTCATGACGCCGATGGCCGCGAACTTCAACATCGTCCCGGCAGCGTTCGAGTGGAGCAAAGAGAACAGCGTGATCGAGGCGCAGTGGTCCACCGCCGTGCTGCTGCCTGTCGTGACACGCTGCCGACGTCCTGTTTCGTTTTCCGGTTCTGAAGAGACTCACGATGACCCCACATCTCACAGCCGTCCATGCCTCGAAGTTCGCGTCGCTCGCGCTTGCCCATCTCACGCGCGAGTATCCGAACAAGCTGACTCACTCGCTCGCGGGCCCGCAAGACGTGCAAGGTCCGCGCGCGCTGCACCCGGTCTTCTATGGCAGCTACGACTGGCATTCGTGCGTGCACGGCTACTGGCTCGTGCTGCATCTGCTGGAGCGTTTTCCCGACCTGCCGGAGGCGCCGCAGATCGTCGCCGTGGTCGACGAGCACTTCACCGCCGGGAAAATGGCCGGCGAGATGGCCTACCTCACGCTGGCGCACAACCGCGGTTTCGAGCGGCCATATGGCTGGGCGTGGCTCCTCGCACTCGCGGCACAGGTAGAAGCGCTCGAACTGCCGCAAGCCGCGCGCTGGAAGGCGGCGATTGCGCCGCTCACGGAGTGGTTCGTCGAACGCTTCGAGGAATTCCTGCCGAAGGCGACCTATCCGCTGCGCGTGGGCACGCACTTCAATACGGCCTTCGCGCTCACGCTCGCATATGACTTCGCGAAAGCCACTTCGCGCCCGGCGCTGGCCACGCTGATCGAGGAAACCGCCACGCGCTGGCACGCGAACGACACGGGCTGCCAGGCGTGGGAGCCCGGCGGCGACGAGTTCCTTTCGCCCGCGCTCAGCGTGGCGTTGCTGATGAGCCGCGTGCTGCCCGCGAAGGATTTCGAGCCATGGTTCACGCGCTTCTTGCCCAGCCTGGCCGCGCACGAGCCCGCCACGCTCTTCATGCCGGCCACCGTGACGGACCGCAGCGACGGCAAGATCGCCCATCTCGACGGGCTCAATCTGAGCCGCGCATGGTGTCAGCGCTCGCTCGCTCGCGCGCTGCCCGCGGACGATGCGCGCGTGGCGGTGCTCAACGCCGCTGCGCAAACGCATCTCGAGAGCGCGCTCGAACACGTGGCTGGAGACTATATGGGCGAGCACTGGCTCGCCACCTTCGCGACGCTCGCGCTCGAAGCGTGAACCATGTGTGAAACGGGCGGGGCACACCTGTCTTCCCGACTGAAGATTTGCACGCGCGCGGTCGATATCAAGGCATGAGGCCCGCGCCGCAGCCGCAATCCACATTGCATACGCCGGAGCGTGACGTCGAATCCACCCAGGTCTGGAAGATATGCAAGTAGAGAAATTCATGACGAGCCGTATCGTCACCATCGGTTTCGACGATACGCTCGCAACGGTTCGCGAGATCTTCGCGAGGGCGAGCTTTCATCATCTGCTCGTCGTCGAAGAGGGCAAGCTGCAAGGCGTCGTTTCCGACCGCGACCTGCTGCGCGCAATCAGCCCGTTCATCGACAGCGTGGTCGAGTCCGCGCGCGATCTCGGTACGCTCAACAAGCGCGTGCACCAGATCATGAGCCGCAAGCCGCTCACGCTGCGGCCCGAGTCGAGCCTTTCCGAGGCCGTGGCGCTCTTTCTCTCCAACAGGATTTCGTGCATCCCCGTCGTGGATGCACAATTTCGCCCGGTGGGCATCGTGAGCTGGCGCGACGTGCTGCGCTATCTGGTGCCGATGGATGAGAGCGCCGAAGTTGACGCTGGCGCGGCGCAGCCCAACCCGTGATGCGGATTGGTTCGCGCGCGTCCCACTTACTGAACCGTAATACGAGGTATTGCTAGCAGTCGTGCTTCTTTGCCGCGAACCATAAAGTTCGCAACCTCTCCTGCCGTTGTTATGTACTGGGCGCTTAATCAGCCTGGTCACCTGGGCTGCACTGGGCAAGCGCGCCGGGACAACCATGAAAACGACCGGGAAGCGGGCGGCCTCCAGAGCCGCGCGCCCCCACGGAGAGAGACCAGGAATGCTTCACAAGCTGTCAATACGCGCGAGCCTGACCTTGATGATCGCCTTCTTCGGCGTCGTCCTGGTTGTCGGGGCCGCCACCGGACTCCTGTCGATGCGAGCGGGCAACGAATCGCTGCGCACCATGTACACGGTCAATACGCCCGCTGTCGCGGATCTCGAAGGCAGCGCCGGCCAGTTGCTTCGTCTGCGCCTTGCGCTCGCCACCAACGCATCGCTTTCCGATCTCGGCGACCACGACGCCGCGGACGCGGTGCTCAAGCGCTTCGACCAGTACCTGAAGAACTCGAACGAACGTCTGGACCACTATCTGTCGATTGCGAGCGGTGAAGGCGAGGCGCAGGATCTCATCGCCGACATGCAGGCCAAACGCAACAGCTTCCTGCACGATGGCGTCGATCCGGCGCTGGCTGCGCTAAAGGCCGGCGACAAGACTGCATTCCAGGAGCTGCAGGGCCACAAGCTGCCGGCGCTCTACAGCAACTACGAAAAGGCGATGCTCGTGCTCGAGAAGCGCCAGATCGATCTCGGCGCACAGCGCTACCAGGAAGCGCAGGACCGCTTCAATGCAGTGAGCATCGCGGTGGCCGTGGGCATGGCGCTGTCGCTGCTGTTCGCATGGATCGGCCGCGCTGCACTCATGCGCGCCATCGTGCATCCCGTCGATGCAGCCATCGCGCAGTTCCAGCGCATCGCCGCCGGCGACCTGAGCGGCACGGTCGAGTCGACGAGCAACAACGAAATGGGCCGCCTGCAGTCCGCGTTGCGGCAGATGCAGGACGCGCTCATCAAGACGGTCAGCAGCGTGCGCGAAGGCGCGCAATCGATCGACAAGGGCGTGAGCGAGATCGCGGCGGGCAACACGGACCTGTCGCAGCGCACCGAGCAGCAGGCCGCCTCGCTCGGGGAAACCGCGGCGAGCATCGAAGAGCTCACCTCCACCGTCAAGCAGACCGCCGAGAACGCGCGCCAGGCCAGCACGCTTGCAGAGGGCGCATCGGGCCTCGCCGCGCAGGGCGGCGCGCTCTCGCGCGAAGTGGTCGGCACCATGCAGGACATCGTGGGCGACTCGCGGCGCGTTGGCGAGATCGTCGGCGTGATCGAGGCTATCGCGTTCCAGACCAACATTCTCGCGCTCAACGCGGCCGTGGAAGCGGCGCGCGCGGGCGAGGAGGGCCGCGGCTTCGCGGTGGTGGCGAGCGAAGTGCGCTCGCTCGCACAGCGCAGCGCCGCGGCGGCGAAGGAGATCAAGGAGCTGATCGAGTCGTCGACCTCGCGCGTGGAGACGGGCGCGAGCCTCGTCGAGCGCTCGGGCTCGACCATGAGCGAGATCGTCGAGGCGATCGCACGCGTGAGCGCGATCATGAACGAGATCGCATCGGCGGCGGCGGAGCAGAGCACGGGCATCGACCAGGTCAACGTCGCCGTGGGCCAGATGGACCTCGTGACGCAGCAGAACGCGGCGCTCGTCGAGCAGGCCACGGCTGCGGCTTCGTCGCTCGAAAACGAAGCGCACCGGCTGAGCGCCGCGGTTTCGGTCTTCCGCACCGGGCGCGCAGGGTAACGCGCACGCTGCATGGCGTGACTGGCCGGTTATAGTCGTGTATTCCCGACTACGGACTGGAGACACGATGCAGCTTCTCGATCATGTATCGATCGGTGTTCCCGATCTCGACGCAGCGCGCCCTTTCTACGACGCGATCATGAGCGCGCTGGGCGCGCTCAAGGTTTACGACCGGCCCGCCGCGCTCG
>DATBXG010000565.1:0-6665 GCA_036514415.1 Paraburkholderia sp. | reverse complement strand
GCGCCGCGCGAAGGCGGCGCGCGCAGAGTTCCATTGGTTGGCCGGGACGGCAAGCGCTGCGGGCGCGGCCAATACGCCCATTCTAAGCTGCACGGGGCTTCAGCATCCGAAATGCCCGCTGGAGCGCGCGGAGGTGCCTCGCGCGTCAGCCGAGCGCCGAGGCCACGAGCCAGCGCTTGAGAAGCGGCTGCGCGCCCACGAACGCCATGCCCGTGTTGCGCACCGCGCGAGCCAGCGTGCCGGGGAACGAGAAGAGCCGCTGCAGGCCGTCGGTGGCGACGACGAGCTTCTGGATGTCCTCGCGGCGGCCGCGCTCGTAGCGGCGCAGCAGCACGGTGTCGCCGAGATCGCGGAACGCCTCTTTCTTCGTGATGACATCGACGAGCGCCGCGACGTCGCGCAGGCCGAGGTTCACGCCCTGGCCCGCAAGCGGGTGAATCAGATGGGCGGCGTCGCCGACCAGCGCGACGCGCGGCGCAACGAGCCGATCGACGGTCTGCAGCGAAAGCGGAAAGCCGCGCGCGGGCGTGACGCATTCGAGCGTGCCCAGCTGGCTTTGCGAGACACGCTCGACTTCGGCCGCGAGCTGCTCCGGTTCGAGCTTGAGGAGCTGGTCGGCGTGTTCGGTCTGCGCCGACCAGACGAGCGACACGTGCTGCTCCGGCAGCGGCAGCAAGGCGACGATCTCGCCCTCGCGGAACCACTGGTACGCCGTTTCGCCGTGCGGCTTTTCCGCGCGGAAATTGGCAACCACGCCGGTTTGCCGGTAATCGCGCCGCTCGACCTTCGAGCCGATCTGCGAGCGCACCCACGAATGGGCGCCGTCCGCGCCGATCGCGAGATCGGCTTCGATCGTGCGGCCGTTGGCGAGGCCGATCACGGCCGCGTCGGGCTTCACGTCGAGCGTTTCGGCGCGCGTGTCGATCCACGCGAGGTTGGGCTGGAAGTGCAGCGCGGCGTCGAGCGCGCGTTCGACGACCGACGACTCGGCAATCCACGCGAGCTGCGCAACCGACGCCTGATAGGCCGAGAAGTGCAGCTCCGCGGCGGCGTCGCCGAACACGCGCATGTCGTAGACGGGCGTGAGGCGCGCGGCGTCCGCGGCCTGCCAGACCCTCAGCCGCTCGAACAACGCCTGCGAGCTGCGCGAGAACGCGTAGACGCGCGCGTCGAACACGGCGCCCGCAGGCAGCGGCGCGCACGGCTGCGCGAGCAGCGCCACGCGCAGGCCGCCCTGGGTCAGCGCGAGCGCCGCCGATTTGCCGACGAGCCCGCCGCCGATCACGGCGACATCAAAGGTCTGGTTGCTTGCAGTCATGCGCGCATTATAGCCGTGGGCGTCTGTCTGACAGGGCCGGATGGGCCGCTGGTGCGGTGCGGCAAGCGGGCGCGAGCAGGCGCTGCATGGCGTTGCAAGGCGGCCGCCGGGCGAGCTGGCGACGCCGGCGTCGAACCCGGCGTCAAGCCGTTACCCGGACGAGGTTACAATTACGGTTTTCGTGACTTCGCGTCACGTCCCCTGACGTGCCATCCGGGCCGTCCGCGGCGCCACCGACACAGCAGGCGCCGCCACGAAGCGGACGCCCGAGCCCGGCGAGCCGCACGTCACCACCCTGACATGCAGAGATTTACATGAGCCTCCAATGCGGCATCGTCGGCTTGCCTAACGTCGGCAAGTCCACCCTGTTCAATGCGCTGACCAAGGCGGGCATCGCCGCCGAGAATTACCCGTTCTGCACGATCGAGCCGAACGTCGGCGTGGTCGAAGTGCCGGATCACCGCCTGAAAGCGCTTGCCGAAATCGTCAAGCCCGAGCGGGTGTTGCCTGCGGTGGTCGAATTCGTCGACATCGCGGGTCTCGTCGCGGGCGCAAGCAAGGGCGAAGGCCTCGGCAACCAGTTCCTCGCGAACATCCGCGAAACTGACGCGATCACGCACGTCGTGCGCTGCTTCGAAGACGAAAACGTGATCCACGTCGCGGGCAAGATCGATCCGCTCGCCGACATCGAAGTGATCAACACCGAACTGGCGCTCGCCGACCTCGCCACCGTCGAAAAGGCACTCACGCGCTACTCGAAGGCCGCGAAATCGGGCAACGACAAGGAAGCCGCGAAGCTCGTCGCCGTGCTGGAAAAGGTCCGTGCGCAGCTCGATCAGGCGAAGCCGGTGCGCGGGCTCGCGCTGAACGAGGACGAACAGGCCCTCATCAAGCCGTTCTGCCTCATCACCGCGAAGAAGACGATGTACGTGGCGAACGTGAAGGAAGACGGCTTCGAGAACAACCCGCATCTGGAAGCCGTGCGCAAGTACGCCGAAGCCGAAGGCTCGCCGGTCGTGGCCGTTTGTGCCGCCATCGAAGCGGAAATCGCCGATCTGGAAGACGAGGACAAGGCGGCATTCCTCGCCGACATGGGGATGGACGAGCCGGGCCTCGACCGCGTGATCCGCGCGGGCTACAAGCTGCTCGGCCTGCAGACGTACTTCACGGCAGGCGTGAAGGAAGTGCGCGCATGGACGATCCACATCGGCGATACGGCGCCGCAAGCCGCAGGCGTGATCCACACCGACTTCGAGCGCGGCTTCATCCGCGCGCAGACCATCGGCTACGCCGACTACATCCAGTACAAGGGTGAAACCGGCGCGAAGGAGGCCGGCAAGATGCGCGCCGAAGGCAAGGAATACGTCGTGCACGACGGCGACGTGATGAACTTCCTGTTCAACGTCTAAAGCGCGACGACGCGCCGTTGGCAGAAGCCCGCTTTCGAGCGGGCTTTTTTGCGGCTCCCGGGTACGAGGCTCTCGCGAGAGTCTCGCGGCAGGCGTCACGCCCCGCTCCCGCGCGCCCCGTACAATAGCGCTTTGCGCGTCACCGCCAGATTCGCGGTCACCTCCCGCCCCTATTTCCGTTTCCCAATTCCCGTTTCCAAAGACACTCTCATGGCCCAATACGTCTTCACCATGAACCGGGTCGGCAAGATCGTGCCGCCCAAGCGCCAGATCCTGAAGGACATCTCGCTGTCGTTCTTCCCGGGCGCGAAGATCGGCCTGCTCGGCCTGAACGGCTCCGGCAAGTCCACGCTCATCAAGATCATGGCCGGCGTCGACAAGGACATCGAAGGCGAAGCCACGCCGATGCCCAACCTCAACATCGGCTATCTGCCGCAGGAGCCGCAGCTCGACCCGGAAAAGACCGTGCGCGAAGCGGTCGAGGAAGGTCTGGGCGACGTGTTCAACGCGCAGAAGAAGCTCGACGAGATCTATGCCGCCTACGCGGAACCGGACGCCGACTTCGACGCGCTCGCCGCCGAACAGGCGAAGTACGAAGCGATCCTCGCCACCACCGATGGCAGCGCGGAACAGCAGATCGAAATCGCCGCCGACGCACTGCGCCTGCCCGCCTGGGACGCGAAGATCGGCAACCTCTCGGGTGGTGAAAAGCGCCGCGTCGCGCTGTGCAAGCTGCTGCTCGAAAAGCCCGACATGCTGCTGCTCGACGAACCGACCAACCACCTCGACGCCGAATCGGTCGAGTGGCTCGAGCAGTTCCTCACGCGCTTCCCGGGCACCGTCGTCGCCGTGACCCACGACCGCTACTTCCTCGACAACGCCGCCGAGTGGATTCTCGAACTCGACCGCGGCTACGGCATTCCCTGGAAGGGCAACTACTCCAGCTGGCTCGACCAGAAGGAAGAGCGCCTGAAGCAGGAAGAAGCGACGGAATCGGCGCGCCAGAAGGCGATCAAGAAGGAGCTGGAGTGGGTGCGCCAGAACCCGAAGGGTCGTCAGGCGAAGTCGAAGGCGCGTATTGCGCGCTTCGAGGAACTGTCGAGCCAGGAATACCAGAAGCGCAACGAAACGCAGGAAATCTTCATTCCGGCGGGCGAGCGTCTGGGCAACGAGGTCATCGAGTTCAAGAACGTCAGCAAGTCGTACGGCGACCGTCTGCTCATCGACAACCTGAGCTTCAAGATTCCGGCCGGCGCGATCGTCGGCATCATCGGCCCGAACGGCGCCGGCAAGTCGACGCTCTTCCGCATGCTCACGGGCAAGGAACAGCCGGATTCGGGCACGATCGAAATGGGCCCGACCGTCAAGCTCGCCTATGTCGACCAGAGCCGCGACGCACTGGCCGCCGAAAAGACCGTGTTCGAGGAAATCTCGGGCGGCGCCGACGTGCTGACCGTGGGCAAGTACGAAACGCCCTCGCGCGCGTACATCGGCCGCTTCAACTTCAAGGGCGGCGATCAGCAGAAGATCGTCGGCAATCTGTCGGGTGGTGAGCGCGGTCGTCTGCATCTCGCGAAGACGCTCATTTCGGGCGGCAACGTCCTGCTGCTCGACGAACCGTCGAACGACCTCGACGTCGAAACGCTGCGCGCGCTCGAAGACGCGCTGCTCGAGTTCGCGGGCTCGGTCATGGTGATCTCACACGATCGCTGGTTCCTCGACCGTATCGCCACGCACATCCTCGCGTTCGAAGGCGACTCGCAGGTCACGTTCTTCGACGGCAACTATCACGAGTACGAGGCCGACAAGATCAAGCGCCTCGGCGAGGAAGCCGCGCGTCCGAAGCGTCTGCGCTACAAGCCGATCAGCCGGTAACCGGGCGGGATCGACAGCAAGCAACGGCGGCCCGCGGGCCGCCGTTGTGCTTTGCGGCACGCGCACCGCCTCGCGGTGCAAACGCGCGCTCAGACCGGCAGGCCGAGTTCGCGCAGTCTCGCGTCAGTCGCGGCGTTGCTCGTGTGATGCACGCCATGCCAGCCAAGCGTCGTGGCGGCCTGCGCGTTGTGCGCGTTGTCGTCGATGAAGACGAGCTCCTCGGGCTTCACGCCCGGCAACTGCGCCTCGATGCGGCGGAACATCTCGTGAAAGATCGCCGGATCGGGCTTCACGAGCTTCACGCGCCCCGACACGACGACGTCGCGGCAGCGCCGCAGGATGCCGAAGCGCTCCCAGGCCCATGGAAAGGTCTCGGCCGACCAGTTCGTGAGGCCGAAGATCGGCACGTTGGCCGCCTCCAGCCGCTCGAAGGTGGCGACGCCGCCGGCGAGCAGACCGCCGATCATTTCGTGCCAGCGCTCGTAGAACGCGCGAATGAGCGCCTCGTGCCCGGGAAACTTCGCGACCAGCTCCTCGGTGCCGACGGCAATGGGCTCGCCGCCGTCCTGGCGGATCACCCAGTCCATCTTGCAGACGTGAGTGAGGAACCAGCGGCGCTCGTCGTCGTCGGGAATCAGCTTGCGATAGAGGTACTCGGGGCTCCAGTCCACGAGCACCCCGCCGAAATCGAACACCACCGCCTTGATCGTCATGCGCTTCTCGCTCCGCTTCAATGCGATTTGAACAGTGAGGAAATCAGATCGGCTGCGTGCGCTTTTCGAGCCACGCGAGCGCATCGCCGCTCACGTGCGGCGCCACTCGCACGCGCACCGTCTGGTGGTACGCATTGAGCCATGCGCGCTCGTCCTCGCGCATGAGCGCCAGATCGATGCAGCGCGTGTCGATCGGGCAGAGCGTGAGCGTCTCGAAGTTCAGGAAGTCGCCGAATTCCGTCGTTTCCGCGCGCTGGTTGAGCACGAGATTCTCGATGCGCACGCCCCACTTGCCCGGCCGGTAGATACCCGGCTCGACCGACGTGATCATGCCCTCTTCCATCGCGGTCCACGGCTCCGCCGGCGCGTAGTGCGAGATGACCTGCGGGCCTTCGTGCACGTTCAGGAAGTAGCCCACACCGTGGCCCGTGCCGTGACCGTAGTCGGCGCCCGCCTCCCAGATCGGGGCACGCGCGATGGCGTCGAGCATCGGCGAGCGGATGCCGCGCGGGAACTGCGCGCGCGAGAGAGCCATCATGCCCTTGAGCACGAGCGTGAAGTCGCGCTTTTGCTCCGCGCTCGGCGTGCCGACCGGCACGACGCGCGTGATGTCGGTGGTGCCGTCTAGATACTGGCCGCCCGAGTCGATGAGCAGCAGGCCGTTGCCTTCGATCACGCTGTGCGATTCGGGCGTGGCGCGGTAGTGCGGCATCGCGCCGTTGGCGTTGAAGCCCGCGATGGTCGCGAACGAGAGCGACTTGAAGCCGGGGCGGCGCGCACGCGCGGCGGTGAGCTTTTCGTCGATCGTCAATTCGGTGATGGTCTCGCGGCCGAGTGCGGCCTCGAACCACGCGAAGAACTCGGCGAGCGCCGCGCCGTCCTGCTCCATGGTCTGGCGCACGTGGTCGGCCTCGGCGGCCGTCTTGCGCGACTTGAAGAACGTGCTCGGATTGACTGACTCGACGAGCTTGACCGCCGACGACACCGCCTGCAGCAAGCCGTACGTCACGCGGCGCGGATCGACGAGCAGCGCGGCCTTCGCGGGCAGCGCCGCGAGCGCGGCGGCGGCCTCGGCATACGGCGCGACGCGCACCTTGTCTTTCGCGAGCGACTGTACGAGCGCCTCGCTCACCTTGCCGCCGGCGACGAAGAGCGTCGCGTCGTCCAGCCCGATCAGCGCGTGCGCGACGAACACCGGGTTGTAGTTGACGTCCGCGCCGCGCAGGTTGAAAAGCCACGCGAGATCGTCGAGCGTCGAGATGAAGTGCCACTGCGCGCCCTTCTCCTCAATCGCCCGGCGCACCTGCTCGAGCTTGCCGGCGCGGCTCGTGTCTGCGTGCGGCGCGACGT
>DATBXG010000564.1:0-10636 GCA_036514415.1 Paraburkholderia sp. | reverse complement strand
GGAGTGGTTTGGTGTCCGGCTCATACATCGCGCGCCATCCCTCGATCAAACGGCCGAGCCATAGCGTCACGTCTTGCGCGCGTGTTGCATCGTGCTTGCGTTCATGCGCCAGGCGTAACAGCGGCCCGATCGCGACTCCCTGATCGAGGATGGATTGATAGATGCCCGCGGGCGCGGCAATTTCAGCAACCTCGTGAAAAGTCTCTAATGCGCGGTTGTGTTCCCCTGCGTTCAGCCAGGCCATGGCAAGCAGGGTTCGCAGGCGCAGCGCGACATAGATGGCTTGCATGCGTTCGCTGCGGGCGAGCGCCATGCGCAAGGATTCGACCGCTTCGGGTATCTGGTGCCGTTGCAGCGCGAGGCAGGCCACTCCGAGGTCGCGGTAGTTTTCGATTTCGGGCGAGATGGGCGAGGAAGACGGCTCGCGCGGTGACGCCAGTTCCCTGAGGTCCGCCACGCACGCAGTCGCTTCAGGAACGCGGTTTTCGGCGAGATAGAGCCGCGCGCGCTCGACTAGCGCTGCCGCGAGCAGCCGGTTCCACCCGCGCGCCTGGCCGAGTATTTGCGCCTGATCGAGCAGCGCGTGCGCGCCGGCATAGTCTTCGCGCGCCACGGCAATCCGAACCAGGATTCGGTAGGCGATCAGCACGCTGTCGAGGAAAACAGCACGGTCGATCACGGGCATGAGTTCGAGCAGCATCGCTTCGGCTTCATCGAGGCGTCCTTGCTCATAGCGAATCTGCGCGATCATGGGCGCACACAATGCCGCCGATATCGAATGCGGGCCAGCGTGACGCTCCGCGAGCTGCATGGCTTCATTGAAGCGCCGCTCCGCAATCGAAACATGCAGTTGCTGCAGTTCCACGTGCCCCAACAGGCACAGGCGGTAAACCGACGAAAAGACACTGCGCTGGTCTTCCTCCAGCGAGTCCGGAATCCATGGCGTAGCGTAGAGCGCTTCGAAATTGCCCGCCTTCCAAAGGCTGAAACGCGCGACATTGGAAACGGCGTTGGTGGTCCAGGCGTCCGTCGGCGGACGGCTCAGATATTCCCTCGCGAGTTCCAGCGCGCGGTGTGGATCGTCCTGCAAGGCCGCGAGCGCCGAACGAATGGCGAGACAGTCTCCCCGGATCGTCGCGTCCGGCCGGGCCTGGAAGTCGCGCTCGATCGAATCGAGCATCGCACTGGCCTCGCCAAAGCGCATCGCGAGCGCCATGCCCCACGCCGTCGCAATGGTGACGGTGGTCTGCGCCCGCATGAGACCGGAAGGAAACTGGCGTTGCCAGCCGACCAGCGTGAGCAGGTCTCCGCCTTTGAGAAGCGCCTTCGCACAGCGCTCCATCATGCCAATGGCTTCTTCGGTAGCACCTGCGGCGATCGCGTGCTTCACCGCCTCGGTCCACTGCTGCTGTCCGGCATGCCAATGCCATGCGCGGCGATGCAGGTCGGCAACTTCGCCGGGGTGGCTGGCTTCCAGACACCGCTGCAGATAGTCGGCCATCAGGCGGTGGTAGCGAAACCAGTGTCCTTCGAGGTCCATCGGCTCCAGCAGCAGTTGACGGGCAACGATGCCATCGAGCATGTCCTGGCTGGATGCGACGCCCGTAACGGCTTCGCACAAAGGCGCGCTGAGACGATCGAGGATCGCGGTGCGCAACATGAACGCCTGCATATCGGGCGGCAGGTGCTGAAGAATGTCTTCGAGGTAGTCGGACACGGGCTTCGAGGCGCCGCTCGGCACAGCGGGCTGCCAGCCTTGCGGACGGTCCTGCCGGGCCAGCGAGGACGCCGAGATGCGCAACGCGGCCGCCCAGCCTTCCGTCGTGGCATACAGCGACTTCAACTCGCCAAAGCCCAGCTTGCCGGGACATTCGTGTTCGACGAAGCGACGTGCCTCGTCGAAATTGAATCGCAGCGCCGATGCGTCGATCTCGCAGAGCGCGTTGCCGGCGCGCAGTTTCGCGAGCGGAAGAGGCGGGTCGGTGCGCGTGCAGATCACCACGTGCACGTTCGAAGGCACGTTGGCGATGAAGAGTGACATCGCTTCGTGAATGGCCGCCGCGCTGATCAGGTGATAGTCGTCGATGAAGACATGCAACTCGTCGTCCACTTCGGCCAGTTCGTTGATGAGCGTCGCCACGAGCGAATTGGCCGGCACGAATGACGCCTCGGCAGTCAGGCCGATGGCGGCCGTGCCAACCGTGCTGCACGCGCGTTGCAGGGCATGGGCTAGGTGATGAAAGTAGCGGGCGGGTTCGTCGTCATCGGCGTCGAGCGAGAGCCACGCCACCCGTGCGCCGTTCGCCCGCAGCGAGTCTAGCCAGGTCAGCGCGAGAGACGTCTTGCCGAAGCCGGCAGGGGCCTTGATGACGGTGATCCGCCGTGTCTCCACCTGAGCGCTCAGCGCCTTGAGGCGGGGACGGTCGATCAAGCCTGCGGGCAAGCGTGGCGCAATGACCTTCGTGGTCAGCAGGAGAGGTGGCCTCGTCGCTGGCGTCGCTTCTATCACGGCTGCTCGGCTCCCTGGTGGGTGCATGAGGGTTGGCGTGCTGCTTGCCAACCCATACGTTCAATCCATCATAGGACAACGGCGCCAGGGCGGGTCCGGTCCGCACACGAGCGCCTGGTGCAATGCACCATAACGCTTCGGGTATGACCGGCCCTCGCGCGTCAGGCGTCAGGCATCGATCATGCCGTTGACGACCGTTTCCGTTGCCGCCAGATAAGGCGCGCGCATCAGGAGATTCGCTTCTCCTCCCGCGCTTTGCACGACCACGGGCTTCGCATGGCTAAACGTGCGGTAGCCATATTCGCCATGGTAGTGGCCCATGCCGGAGGCCCCGACGCCGCCAAAGGGCAGCGAGTCGAAGAACACATGGGTCATCGCATCGTTGACGACGAGCGCCCCGGAGGTGGTCCGGCTCGCGACCTGCTGCTGCTCCGCGACGTCGTTGCCGAAGTGGTAGAGCGCGAGCGGACGCGGACGTGCATTGATATACGCGAGCGCTTCGTCGAGCGTCTCGTAGGTCACCACAGGCAGTACCGGCCCGAAGATTTCCTCCTGCATCACGCGCATCGAGTCATTCGCGCCGGTAACGAGGGTCGGCGCCATCTTGCGCACGGCCGGATCGGCGAGATCGTCGCTCGCAGGTGCGAGACTCACGACGCTGGCGCCTTTCTGGCGCGCATCTTCGACGAGCGCCAGCTGCCGCTCGAATCCGCGCACGTTGACCATCGCGGTGTAATCGGGGTTCTCGCGCACGGTCGGATACATCAGCGAAACCGCTGCTTTTGCGTGTTGCACGAAGGCATCGGCGCGCTCCGCCGGAATCAGGACATAGTCCGGCGAGAGGCAAATCTGGCCGGCATTGAAGGTTTTCACCGTGAGAATGCGCTGCGCAGCCCGTTCCAGGTCGGCGTCCTTGCCCACGAGGACCGGCGACTTGCCGCCGAGTTCGAGCGTCACCGGCACCAGATTCTCCGCTGCCGCGCGCATCACATGGTGCGCCACCTGGGTGCTTCCGGTGAACACGAGATGGTCGAACGGCTGGGCGCTGAACGCTGCGCCCGTTTGAGCGCCGCCCAGCACCGTGGTCAATTCGTCGCTGTCGAAATGGCTTGCAATCAGTTCTGCCAACAATTCCGATGTGCAGGGCGTCAACTCGGACGGCTTGAGGATGGCCCGGTTGCCTGCCGCGAACGCGCCGCCAAGCGGTCCGAACGCCAGCACGACGGGGAAATTCCACGGACTGATGATCCCCACGACGCCCAGTGGCTGATAGTCGACGCGGGCCTTGACGCCCGGAAACGGCTCGGCCGCCGCCGGCTGCGCCATCCACGCTTCGAGATGTTCGCGATTGAAGCGCAGGCCCTCGATCGACGCGAGGATATCGGCGAGCAGCGTCTGCTGCCTGCTGCGGCAGCTGTAGTCCGCGTTGATCGCCTCGACCAGCGCGTCCTTGTTCGAACGCAGCAGATCGATCGCGCGGTCGATACGATCCCGGCGGACTGCCGCCGGGGGCGGGCCCGCCTTGAGTTGTGCCTGCTTCATCGCATCGAGTTGTGCGCGGATCTGCCCGGCGCTCGCTTCGAGCGGCAGCCTGAAATGCTTCGACATGCTAAACCTCACAAGAAAATTGAATCATTCATTGAATGTGCTGGACGCGTCGGACGCGGTCCGCTCAGATCACGGCCTCGATCAGCATCGGGCCGCGGCGCTTCATCGCGCGCTCGAACTCGGCATCGAAATCCGCCCGCGATTCGGCGCGAACGCCTTCCACGCCCATGCCTCGTGCCAGGGCGACCCAGTCGAGCGACGGATCCTGCAGATCGAACAGCGAAGCCGCGTGCGCGCCATCGGTGCGGGCGCCTACGCGCTTGAGCTCGTTCGCGAGGATCTTGTAGCCGCGGTTCGCGTAGATGACCGTCACGACGTCGAGTTTTTCCCGCGCCTGCGTCCAGAGTGACTGAAGCGTGTACATGGCGCTGCCGTCACCCTGAAGGTTGACGACTTTGCGGTCCGGACACGCCACGCTTGCGCCAATCGACACGGGCATCAGGCAGCCGATGGCGCCGCCGGTAAGCGTCAGCAGATCATGCGGGGCAGCCGTTTCGAGGAGGCCGGAGTACGCCATCGCCAGCGACGCCTCCTCGGTGATGATGGCGTTTTCAGGCAGACGCTTCGCGACGCTGCGCATGATCGACTCGCCGTCGAGCGCACCGTTCGGCGAAACCTCGACCGCCGCACGCGCATGGACCCGGGCGATGGCATGCTGCGCGCCCAGCGCCTCGACGAGCGCCTCGAGTGCCGCCGTGCCCTCTTCATGCGGATGCGAAAGCACGGCGATGCGGCAACCTTCCGGCGTGAGCCAGCTCGGCTTGTCGGGGTACGCGAAGAAGCTGACCGGCGGCTGTGCGCCAACCAGCACGATCAACCCGGTGCCCGCGAGGAATTCGACGACCTGTTCGGCGAAATAGGGCAGGCGTTCGACCGCCACTTGCCCGGCACCACGCGGCACACGCGGTGCGAACGTGTCGCACAGCAGCCGGGCGCCGGTCTGCGCGGCGATCTTGCCGGCGGCGCGAAGGCCACGTTCCTGCAGCGCCTGGCCTCTGAGCAGGAAGGCCGTGCGCAGGCCGCTCTGGGCGAGCGCGGCAATCCGTTCGATGGTTGCTTCGCTCACGAGTGCGGGCACCGGAGCGGGCAGGGGCGCAGCGACGCCGTCGGCTTGCGACCATGCCGTATCGGCGGGCAGGATCAGTGTCGCGATCTGGCCGCCGTCTTGCATCGAGGCTTGCACGGCGCGCGCGGCATCGGCGCCAACCGTCAGCGCGCTGCTCGACGAGTGAATCCAGTTCGACACCGGCCGCGCAAAGCCCTTGATATCGGAGGTGAGCGGCGCTTCGTAGCGTGCATGGGTCGATGCGTGATCGCCGACGATGTTGACGACCGGGCTCGACGCGCGGCGGGCGTTGTGAAGATTGGCCAGTCCGTTGGCAAGGCCGGGGCCGAGATGGAGCAGCGTGGCAGCCGGCTTGCCCGCCATTCTTCCGTAGCCATCGGCAGCACCGGTGACAACGCCTTCGAAAAGGCCGAGTATTGGGCGCATGCCTTCGACCGAATCGAGTGCCGCCACGAAATGCATCTCGGACGTGCCGGGATTCCCGAAACACACGTCCACGCCACTCGCGACCAGCGAACGCAACAGACTTTCAGCACCATTCATCTTGGATCACCTCGCTAACAAACCAGTAAGAAGCTTTGC
This sequence comes from Paraburkholderia sp., assembly GCA_036514415.1. Taxonomy (GTDB): domain Bacteria; phylum Pseudomonadota; class Gammaproteobacteria; order Burkholderiales; family Burkholderiaceae; genus Paraburkholderia. Next base: position 4,871 of record DATBXG010000564.1, on the reverse strand, counting down.
CCCTTCGGTTGCTCGGGGCCCAGACGTCGTGCATCGACGTACGCCCTGATCCTAACTATTCGGCTATCGTGCAAAAATACAGTCCGATCTGAAAATTTGTTACGTCATGCGCAAAAATCTCGACTATGGATTGCTGCACGCGATGACAGCATTCGTGCGGGTCGTCGATGCCGGAAGCTTCACGTCGGCGGCCGAACACATGGAGCTGACGACGGCGCAGGTATCGAGGCTCGTTTCCGAGCTGGAAAATCGTTTGCAAACGAAGCTGCTGCAGCGAACGACGCGGCGCATGTCGGTGACGAGCGCGGGCGAGCGCTACGCGAACCAGTGCCGAACGATCCTCGAACTGGTGGAGCAAGCGGAAGGCGAGGCGGGCGGCGCGCGTATCGAGCCAGCCGGGAGACTGCGGGTGCTCTGCATGGCGAGCTTCGGCGATCGCTATGTGGTGCCGCTCATGACGAAGTATTGCGCGCTGTACCCAACGGTGACCGTCGAGTACAGCGCTTCGCAGTACGTACCGAATCTTCTGGCCGAAGGCGTGGACGTGAGCGTGTATCTCACGCGCAGCCTGCCGGATTCGAGTCTCGTTGCGCAGCGGCTGGGCGATGTGCACGGTGTGCTATGCGCGGCGCCTGAATACCTCGAGCGACGTGGCATGCCAGAAGCCGTTGAGGATCTCGCAGACCATGCGTGCCTGCGCCTCGTCAATCCGTCGACCACGCCGCACTGGGAGTTGATCGACGGGAAGACCACGCATTCGATGCAGCCTGTGGGGCCTCTGGTGGGCGATCATCCCGAGGCGGTGGTGCAGGCGGCATGCAGCGGCCTGGGCATTGCGTTGCTGCCGGGCTTCGCGGTGGTGGACAGGATCCGCAGCGGGGAACTCCTGCACGTCCTGCCGCAGTGGCGCTCGGCTGACGTAGGCGTGTATGTGCTGATGCCGTCGAGGAAGTTTCTCGAAGCCAAGACTCGCGCGTGGGTCGAGCTGTTGAAAGCGGAATTGCCGCCTGCGCTCGAACGCGATGTGATTCAGATCAGTGGGAAAGCGATACGCAAACAGCGGCGGCCGCGCGCCGCGACGTCGCTACGTTGATTCAGCCGGAATTCAGGCAGACCGGGTCTTGCGGGAACGAGCGACTTAATATCCGACCGCGGAAAATTGATAGACTGCGGTACGCCAGGTTTGGGTCGCAAGACTGCCTGGTGCACGATACCGGCGCCAGACCGCGAGTGCTCTTTCGATTGGAGTCCCCCATGAAACGCCCTTCAGCCGTTCTAGTCGCGGCCTCGACGGCCTTGCTGTTCGGGGCGGTCGTTGTTTCGCCGTCCGCGCTCGCCGAAAGCACGGCGCGCCAGCACGACGTTGCACAGCACGGCGCGGAGGTGATGCCGTTCTCCCTTGGCGCCACCACCCACATCTTTACGAAGACGCCAGATGGAGGGATCCAGCAAGTCGTCGTGAAGCACCGGGACCCGAAGCAGGTCTCGCTAATCCGCAGGCATCTCGCCACGATCGCCCAGCAGTTCCGGGCAGGCGATTTCGAGGCGCCGGAGGCGATCCATGGCAACGACATGCCGGGCCTGGCCGCGCTGCGTACCGCACAGCCGGGCGCACTGAAGATCCACTATCGCGACTTGCCCGATGGCGGCGAAATCGTCTATCACGCGGACGAGGCTCGCCTCGTTGCCGCGTTGCACGATTGGTTCGATGCGCAGCTATCCGATCACGGCCACGACGCGATGGCAGGCCACGATCCCGGCATGATGCACCATCATTCGGCGGACGCCCCGTCAGCAGAATAGGCAGCGCTCCGCGTCGTATGAGCAAAGTACATGGGCAGGCAGACACCAAAGCGTCTGCCTGCCCATGATCAGATCGTCGCTTGCGCGGCGCTCATGTTTCGCGCGATCGCCGCGCTACAGGCAACGGATCTTGCGTGGCCGCCTTAGAAGCGATGGCGGATACCCACGGTCGCCACGGCTTGCGAGTTCGAATCCGATGCAGTGACGCCGTTGATGCCTGCGTGGACCTTGCCCTGACCGTCCGCGACGCGCTGATAGGCGGCTTCGGCGTAAACGTCGGTGCGCTTCGACAGCGAGTAGTCGCCTTGCAGCGTGAACTGATGGTACTTCGGATTCACGCCTTCGAGGCTCGCGTCCGTGTACGTGTAGGCGCCCGACAGAGTGAACGCAGGCGTGAAGGCATAGCGGCCATTGAACTCGTAGTTGGTGAAGCGCGCGCTGTTTCCTGCGAGCGAAGTCGTCGTGCCCGAAGAGTTGATGGCCGTGAGATTGCTCAACTGCGTCTGCGTGAACACGAAGCCCACGTTGGCTGGGCCAAAGGCGTAGTTCAGGCCCGCGCCATACGTGCGCTGGCGCGAAGCGGTGAAGGTTGCGTCGTCGCTGACCGCGCCGCTGCTGTTGATGCTCGAACCCGAGTTGTTCAGCTGCAGGTAACCCGCACCTGCCTTGAGGCCGCCATACGAGTACGTTGCGCCGACGCTGTAGGCGCGGTTGTTCGCGAAGCCGCCCGCGGCGTTCGAGAAGCCGTACAGCGCGTTGAACTTGAGGCCGCCGTAGTTCACGCTCTGGTACTTGAGCGAATTGCTCACGCGGAACGAGTTGTTGAGGTTGTCGTTGTCGTACGGGTGCGCGGCGAGCGTGCCGCCGTACTGCGTGCCGTTCAACGACAGTCCGCCCAGGTTGTCGACCACGCTGTCGTACTGACGACCCAGCGTGACCGTGCCGGCCTGGTCGCTCGAAAGGCCAACATATGCCTGGCGGCCGAACATGCGGCTGCCTTGGCCCGCCTTACCGGTCGAAATGCTGAAGCCGCTCTCGAGCACGAAGATCGTCTTGAGGCCGCCGCCCAGATCTTCGCTACCGCGCAGGCCCCAGCGGTTGCCGTTGACCGCGCCGCTCGACTGCTGCACGTTCGAGCTGCCCTTCTGGTTGCTCGTGTACAAGACGCCGGCGTCGAGCAAACCGTAGAGCGTGACGCTGCTCTGTGCATGCGCGGCACTGGCGAAGCTCGCTGCGGCGAGTGCGAGGGCGGAAAGGGTGTTCTTTTTCATCGATACTCCATTGCTTTGGTATTCGCTCGAATCGAGCGAACGCGGAGCATAACGCGATATATGGAATGATTTTCTGCGCTTGTGGCATGTGCGCCACGATTTTGGCAGGTAATTTCAATTCATATTCCAGATAATTACACTGGAATCGTGCGTAAGAGAAATGTCCGGTAAAACAAGGGGCGTTGTGCGCATCAATGCGATGGGAGAATCGCGCTGTTTCGCGTATTCGATAAGTAATTTCGAGTAAGATTTGATGGTGTAGATTTCTAATTATTACAGAATCTTAATAACGCGAAGAAATGCGCGTTATTCCGCGATTAGAATCGGCGTCGTAATTGCGATGCGATGCATGCACGCAGCTCGGCCGCGAGCTCAAGTACGGGTGGTAGACAAGCGCCTGCTCTGCCACATTCGGGCTGCGCGAAGCAGCGCTAAACCATTCCGGCTGCGTCAGTGCCAACGGAGGGTCACATCGGGGAGATGCGTCCAGCTCTCATGGGTCGGCGTATGCGCGTTGCATCGTCCGCGCATCGGAGGCGATCGTCGCCAATCGCGGGCGAGTTCGTTTGCGGCTTCCGCGGCTGTTCACCCCTCTAATTGGGGACCAGGATCCATTACGGGTCACTTCAAAAAACGAAATTCACCCTTGCGAACAACGCGCTTAATTCTCGGCGACCGCTTTCCTAAACTGGAAATAGCCTGCCAAGGGCTCAAGCCTGCGCTGCGGGCGAAGCATAGATTCTTTTCATGAATCAAGTACTGCGAACGGTCTCGCGAGTTTGCTCGCCACGAGCCAGGCTTACGACGACCACTATGGAGGAGTACGAATGGAGCGTTTGCGTCGAAATTCCAGTGCAGACAAGGAGGAACGGGTCATGAACAAGGCAGCCAGCACATTGATCGCGGCCGTCGCCGCGCTCACGCTGTCGGGCGGCGTATATGCACAGAACAACAACACGCTGGCGACCCCGAGCACCGTGTCGCCAGCAGCCAATGCAACGAGCGGCTACGGCGCGCCTGGCGTCACCAGTTCGGACAGCGGCATGGGCGCCGGGTCGGCGAACCCGGGCATGCCGAATAACGCGAACAATAGCTCGACGTCCCTCACGCCCGCCCCCGGGAGCAACAACACGCTGGCGACCCCGAGCACCGTGTCGCCGGCTGCCAACAAATAACAGCATTTAAGGACAAGACTGCTGCCCTCACGGACAGCGGTCTTTTGTTTCTCACTGGTCTCTTTCTGGCGACGGCTTGCAGCACACCGCCTGCGACGGGCCGGTTGCGGGTCCGTGACCCATATTCAGGTTCGACTGCTCGTGTCCGGGTCTGGGCAGAATACAACCCGCATTTGTTTTTGAGTCCGGGCATGCGCCGCGACCCTTGAACATCAGATCTGCAGCCGCTCGAGAACTTCAAGGAAGAGCAGCACGGCAATCAGGATGCCGATCCATCTTACCGTCAGTCTCAGGTTCAGGAGCGTCGGTCCCAGCGAGTTCACGGCATCGGCGACCACCTTCGCCCCTCCTTCCTGGTCGCCGCTCGTCGCGGAGCCACGCAATGACACCGTGGCGAAGTCGATCCGAAGGTGGGTGACATAGCCAGTCGCGATGTTCGGCCATTCGATCGCGTCGTCGCTTTCGTTGGGCCGGAGAAAGAGCCGCGGCTGGCGTGCCGGTTCAGCCGAGGGACCTTCTGACGTATAGAGATTCCGCATTGTCAGTCCCAACTCTACCGCGCCGAGCTGGCCATCCGAGATTGCCTTCGCGAGCACCGCCAGGCAGGCGGGCGGAATGTGGC
>DATBXG010000563.1:0-10788 GCA_036514415.1 Paraburkholderia sp. | reverse complement strand
ACGACCTGGACGCTCGCGCCCGATTCGGACTTTTACTGCGTCGAGCCGTGGCTGGGCTTGCCCGACGCGATTCACACCGGGCTCGGGCTGCGCTGGCTCGAGCCGGGGGAAACGCAGCGCGCCGAACTGCGCATACGCGTGAGCGCAATGCGACAGGCATGAGGCGCATCGGCGCTCGCCCGCGTGAATTGGTAAACAGCAGGTAAAAACGGGCTCGAACGGGCTGAAACAGGCTGGAAACGGGGCTTGCCGGGGGCGGAAGGACGCTATCGGCACGCCATATGACTTACAATTGACGACACTCCTGACAACCCAAAGTGCACCGTCCGACCATGTCTGAGCAGAAAGCGCCGAATATGCCGGCGCGGATTTACAGCGACATCCTCAATCGCATCATCGAAGGCGAGTACAAGGAAGGGGAGCGCCTGCCGACCGAGCACATGCTCGCCGAGCGCTTCGCGACCTCGCGCCCGACGGTGCGCGAGGCGCTCGCGCAATTGCGCGCGGACGGCATCATCGCCACGCGCCACGGTTCGGGCACGACGGTCATGCGGCGTCCCGACCCGGACGTGCGCCGCTTCGCGCCGCTCGAAACGCTGTCGGATATTCGCCGCTGCTACGAATACCGCGTGGTGGTCGAAGCCGGGGCGGCCTCGCTGGCGGCCCAAAAGGCCGATGACGAGGACATCGCCGCGATCCAGCGCGAGTGGGACAACCTGCAGACCATCATCGAGACCTCGGGCATCGGCGCGAAAGACGACTTCGCGTTCCACATGGCCGTGGCGCGCGCCTCGAAGAACCAGTTCTTCATAACCGCGCTCTCGGGCATCCAGGAGCAGATGCTGTTCAGCATGAACCTCTCGCGCAACCTCTCGCTCGTGAAGTCGATCGAGCGGCAGCGCCTCGTGCAGCAGGAACACCTCGAAGTGCTCGAGGCGATCCAGGCGCGCGACGCCGTACGCGCATCGACGGCCATGCGCGCGCACCTCGAGCGCGCGGTGAACCGGATGTTCGGCTCCTGAGCGTTCCCGGTTTCTCGTGAAGGCGGCGTGCGCGTGCGCCGCCTTGCGTTGTCGCTGGCCTCGCTCACGCGCACCCTCCCTTCGACCGAACTTCGCACTGAACGTCGGTCTCGACTTCGCGGCGAGCGCCTTCACGGGTTCAAACGTTTTCGGCAAGACCCATAGCAAACGGGCGTGAGCCCCGCTTTGCACGAGAACTCACGCCCGCCTTCATTCCGGCTGGCGGCAGGCACGAGGCACTGCGCGCCACTGGAAGGGGGAAACTTATGCGGACTGCTTGGCGGCGCGTGCCGACGCTTGCGCGACAGCCTTGGTGGCGGCCTTGCCGGCGGCGTCGAAGTTGCTTTCCGCGAAATCCACTGCCTGCTTCGCAGCCTTGTTCACCGACGAGTACGCGCTGTTGGCGGCGTTCAGCGCCGACTTGATCGCGGCAACAGCGGCTTCCGAGCCGGCCGGCGCGTTCTGCGAGGCGTTGTCCACGAACGTTTCGATCGCGCGCTTCTGCGATTCGTATTGCGACTGAGCGGCGGTGGCGAATTCAGCCTGCGTGGCCGAGACGATGCCATAGACGCTGCGGCCATAGGCCAGCGCCTTTTCGGCGGCGGGCTGGGCAAAGCCGGCCTGCACGGCGAAGAAGCCTTGCGGGTCCTTGGCCGAGAGTGCGCGCTGGGCCTGCTCCTGGCCTTCGGCGAACGCCGAACGGGCGGTTTCGATGTTGAGTTCGGCGAGCTTGATCGCGCCTTCGAATGCCTTGCTCGTCAGGCCGAAGAGGGCCTCGAGACCGGCTTTCTGGGTGGCGGCGAACTGTTCGGGGGTCGGCAGGTTCATGTCTCTTTCCTTTTGGTGGACGCTACGCGTCGGTTTCCGTTGCGAAAATGGGAAAACTTTCGGATCGATCACCGGTTCGCGCAGAGAAGGTTTTGTGCGATGCAGCAATCGAGTTCATCTTATCGCAACCATTAATTGTGTCAAGAAGTTTTTGTGCGTCGCAGCAATTATGTAAACGCCTGATTTTTGGTGGAAATTTTCAGAGGGCCGGTACGGCGTGGGCAGCCCTGTGCGCGAGCGCGTGTTCGGCAACTGGCAGAACCGCCATCTGGCGGATTCTGCGGCGTCAGGGACGAGGGGGGATAATGCGCGAGTCGCTGTGTGGGAAGCATTGCGCAAGCCCGCCGGCTCGAGGCGCGCAGCGGGAATAAACCCGCCGCGCCGGGCGTTATCCCTACTGATCCGCAACGGCCAGGCTCACGTGAAAACTTCCCTCTCAGCTCGATCCGCTCTTGCCGATGCCACTGCCGGCGCACAGAAGTACACGCGTGTCGCAGTGCTATTGCACTGGTTGATCGCGCTACTGATTCTCGCGAACGTCGCCCTTGGCCTGACCGTCGCGTTGCTGCCTGACGGTGCGCTTTCGGACACGGCCATCCGCCTCGTGATCGACACGCACAAGTCGATCGGCATTACCGTGCTCGGCCTCGCGATCCTGCGCGTGCTGTGGCGTCTCACGCACCGCCCGCCGCCGCTGCCCGCCGAATTCCCGGGCTGGGAGCGCTCGTCGGCCCAGGCTGCGCACGTCGCGCTCTACGTGCTGATCTTCTCGATGCCGCTCTCGGGCTGGCTGCACGATTCCGCATGGGTCGCCGCCGCCTCGCATCCCATGTATCTCTATGGCCTCGTGCCATGGCCGCGCATCGGCTTCATCATGAATCTCGATCCGGCCACGAAGGAACAGTTGCACAGCCAGTTCGGCGCGCTGCATACGGCGTGCAGCTATGCGCTCTATGGCGTGCTCGCGTTGCACATCGCGGGCGCGCTCAAGCATCAATGGATCGACCGTCACTCGGTGCTGCGCCGGATGATGCCGTGAGCAACACGTAAGGGTACGACTTGAAAAACACGCTTGATGAGGCGCTGGCGCGCACGTCGCCGCGCCTCGTGCCGCCTCCCACGCCTTTCGCGAGCATCGCGATTCACTTGAGCGTCATGCTGCTCTGGTTCGTGCTGTTCGCGCGCGCGTTCTTCCTGCAAGGCGTGGTCGCCTGGTCCACGGGCATTGCCTATGTCATCTACGACACGGTGTTGCTGCTCTTCGTCGCGTGGAAGGCGCGGGTGCTGCTCGCACCTTCGCGCGCGGCCGAAAGCGCTGCCGCGAGCGAAGCAACGCTGCCGACGCTCGGCGTGATCGTGGCCGCGCACAACGAAGCTGCCGTGCTGCCTATCACGCTCGACGCGCTGTTCGCGCAAACCCGCGCGCCGCAGCAGATCGTGATCGCCGATGACGGCTCGACCGACGGCACGGCCGCGCTGCTCGCCGAACGCTATGGCCTCGCCGATCCTGGCGTTGGGCAGTTGAGCGCGCCTTCACCGCAGTATCCGAATCTGCGCTGGCTAAGGCTCGCGCACGGCGGCAAGGCGCGCGCACTCAACGCCGCATTGCTTGCGATCGCAACGGAAACGGTCATGACCGTGGACGCCGACACGCTGCTCGAACCCGACGCCTGTGCCGCGATGGCGGGCGCGTTTGGCCGCGAGCGCGAGTTGGTTGCGGCGGCGGGGCTGCTCACGCCGGTTTGCGACCATACGTTGAGCGGTCGCTTTTTCCAGTGGTTCCAGACCTACGAGTACATCCGCAATTTCATCTCGCGCTTCGCATGGATGCGCGCCGACAGCCTGTTGCTCGTCTCCGGCGCGTTCGCGGGCTTTCGCCGCGACGCGGTGATGGCCGTGGGCGGCTTCGATGCGAATTGTCTCGTCGAGGACTACGAACTGATTCACCGTCTGCGTCGCTATTCGGCGCGCGAGGGGCTGGGCTGGGACGTCCGCGTGCTTGGCGCGGCCCGCGCGCGCACCGACGCGCCGGGCACGCTCGCGAGCTTTCTGCGCCAGCGCCGCCGCTGGTTCGCGGGCTTCCTGCAAACGCAGTACTGGTATCGCGATATGACGGGCAATCGTCGGTATGGAAAGCTCGGTCTCATGATGCTGCCCGTCAAGGCGTTCGACACCGTGCAACCCATTTATGGGCTGACGGCATTCGCGTTGCTGATCGGTTTTTTGTTCGACGGGCGCTTTACGATCGTGTTGCCCGTGCTCGGCGTGATCGTCGGCAAGATCGCGATCGACCTCGCGTTTCATTTGTATTCCGTCCATCTTTACCGCCGCTGGAGCGGAGATCGCACGCACTCGAGCTTCGGCATGGCATTCCTCGCGGCCATTTTCGAGCCGTTCTCGTTCCAGTTGATGCGCCACAGCGGCGCGGCGCTCGGGTGGCTCCATTTCCTGCTCGGGCGGCGCAAGTGGGGCGTGCAAAGCCGCACGGGGCTGGCGGCGGCGCGCAGCCGCGAGAGCGCGGCGTCGCAATGATCTGATTTTCCCCCTCCTGGACAGGCTGCCGCCGTGCCGCAGCCGGACTCCGCGCCAGAACCGGCCATCGGCCACCGGCCGCCGCCCCGATCGCCGCAGGCAAGGGATCGTGCGCGCCTGGCTTGCGCACGCGGCGAGCGCGAGCACGAGCGCGATTGCACAATGCTTTTGCCACGCCATGGTTCGCGTGAGACATTGACGCACGTTGCCGGCTTCGTTCATCGGACGCAATCGTTCCATCGGGAAGCCCGTCCCTCTGCATACGCCATGCCGTACGCGCGAATTGCACCACGTTGACGCGCGCAACCGGCGCCGCACGGACGTGCCCCGTTTCGATGCCGGGGATCATGCAGGTGCTGCACCAATTGGGCGCATTCAAGGCGGTGCTCGCGATGGCATGTCACTTGCTTTTTCGCTGTATCGCAGTGCGCAACGCCTGTCGTCGCAAACATGTGACGAAACGCGGAACGCCGCTGCATGCAGTTGCATACACGCGCGAGAACGAACGATGCAAGTCCATGACGAGATGCGCGACGAGGGCGCGGTGCGCCCGCACTACGAACGCTTCCAGCACTGGCTGGAGAGGCAGACTGGCGAGACGATGGCGCGCAAGCGCGCCGAGGCGGACCTGCTGTTCAGGCGGGTCGGCATCACGTTCGCGGTGAATGGCGACCTCTCCGGCACCGAGCGGCTGATTCCCTTCGACCTCATTCCGCGCATCATTCCCGCCGACGAATGGGCCTTGCTCGAGCGCGGACTGCGCCAGCGCGTGCAGGCGCTCAATCTGTTCCTTCACGACGTCTATCACGATCGCAACATCGTGCGCGCCGGCGTGATCCCCCCCGAGCAGGTCTACACGAATGCGCAGTACCGGCCGGAGATGCAGGGCATCGACCTGCCGCTGGGCGTCTACGCGCATATCGCGGGCATCGACATCGTGCGCGACGGGCGCGACGGCGCGTTCTACGTGCTCGAAGACAATTTGCGCGTGCCCTCCGGCGTCTCTTACATGCTCGAGAACCGCAAGATGATGATGCGGCTCTTTCCCGAGCTGTTCGTCCAGCACAAGGTGGCGCCGGTCGCGCACTATCCCGACCTGCTGCTCGACACGCTGCGCTCGGTCGCGCCGGACGGCGCCGACGATCCGACCGTGGTGCTGCTCACGCCTGGCATGTACAACTCCGCGTATTTCGAACATACGTTCCTCGCGCAGCAGATGGGCGTCGAGCTGGTGGAGGGCAAGGATCTGTTCGTAGAGGATAACTACGTATTCATGCGGACGACGCAAGGGCCGCGGCGCGTAGACGTGATCTACCGGCGCGTGGACGACGATTTTCTCGATCCGCTGGCGTTTCGCGCCGATTCCGCGCTCGGCGTGCCGGGGCTGCTCACGGCTTACCGCGCGGGCCGCGTCGTGCTCGCGAACGCCATGGGTACGGGCGTGGCCGACGACAAGTCGATCTATCCGTATGTGCCCGACATGATCAACTTCTATCTCGGCGAAAAGCCGATCCTGAAGAACGTGCCGACGTGGCAATGCCGCCGCCCCGACGATCTCGCGTGGACGCTCGAACATCTCCCGGATCTCGTCGTGAAGGAGGTGCACGGCGCGGGCGGCTACGGCATGCTGGTCGGTCCCGCTTCCACGCGCGAGGAGATCGAGGCGTTTCGCGCGCGGCTGCTCGCGCGGCCGGGCAACTACATCGCGCAGCCCACGTTGTCGCTCTCGGCCTGCCCGACCTTCGTCGAGGCGGGCATCGCGCCGCGCCATATCGATCTGCGGCCCTTCGTGCTCTCAGGCAAGACGATCCAGATGGCGGCGGGCGGTCTCACGCGCGTCGCGCTGAAGGAGGGCTCGCTCGTCGTCAACTCGTCGCAGGGAGGCGGGACCAAGGACACGTGGGTACTCGAATGATTTCACAGGCCAATCCGCACGCTAAAAACGAGGTTCGATCATGCTGAGCCGTACCGCCGATCATCTTTTCTGGATGGCCCGCTACATGGAGCGCGCGGAGAACACCGCGCGCATGCTGGACATCAACCTGAAGGCGCTGCTGCTGCCGGGCAGCGCGAACGCCGAGGCGCGCACCCATCGCGCGATGCTGCGCATCTCCGAACTGGAGCCCGCCTTCGATGCCCGCCACGAGGAAACGACGAGCGCCAACGTGCTCAAGTTTCTCGTTGCGGACCCAACGAATCCGTCGAGCATCTATTCGTGCCTGCAGGCGGCACGCGAGAATGCGCGCGCGGTGCGCGGCACGCTCACGACCGAGTGGTGGGAAACGGTCAACGACACCTGGCTGCAATTCGTCGAGCATCTGCGCGGAGGCGAGCTGGAAGCCCATCCCGATGCGCTGTTCGAGTGGGTGAAGTTCCGCTCGCATCTGTCGCGCGGCGTGCGCCTTGGCACGGCGTTGCAGGACGACGCGCTGTTCTTCACGCAGCTCGGCACGTTCCTCGAGCGCGCGGACAACACGGCGCGCATTCTCGACGTGCGCTTCGTCGAAGTGGAGAACGCCGACTCGCGCTCGGCCGCGCGGCAGCTCGAGGACTTCTATTACTGGACCTCGATTCTCAGCTCGGTCTCGGCGCTCGAAATCTATCGCAAGGTCTACCGCGACGTGGTGACCCCCGCGCGCGTCGTGGAACTGCTGATACTCAACCAGCAAATGCCGCGCTCGCTGCTGGCCTCGCTGGACGGCGTATGCACCAATCTCGCGATGCTGCGCACCGGGACCTCGCGCGAAGTCGAACGCACCGCGGGCAAGCTGCGCGCCGAGCTGCTCTATGCGGATCTGCGGCAGATCTTTTCGATGGGCGTGCATACGTTTCTTACGCAGTTTCTCGCGCGCGTGTACGAGCTGGGGAATCAGGTCGCGCGTACCTATCTGATGTTGCCGGTGGGTTAGCACGATCCCGCGCTGATCGATATCCAAATCGTCTCGATGGAGGAGTTACGTCATGCAGCTCGCGATCCGGCACGACACGGTGTACCGCTACGAAGCGCCCGTGCATTATTCTATCCAGCAATTGCGGCTTTCGCCGCTCACTACGCCCACGCAGATCGTCACGCAGTGGCACGTCGAGGCGCCGGGCAAGCTCGACGCGGGCCGCGACGCCTATGGCAACGCGCTGATGACACTGGTGCTCACGCGTCCCCATACGGAAATTCGCCTGCGCGTGCGCGGCGAAGTGGAGACCGTGGCGCTGCCCGACGGCCGCCTGTCCGAAGGCGAGGGCCCGGTGCCGATGCATCATTTCACGTCGCCCACGCGGCTCACCGAAGCCGACGAAGCGCTCACGGAATTCGCGCACAGCCTGCCGCCGCTCGATGATTCGACGGCCATTCTCCACGCTGCGGCGCGCATTGCGGAGCGCGTGCGCTACGAGTCCGGCGTCACGGACGTGACGCACACCGCGGCGGACGCGCTGGCGCTAGGCCGTGGCGTGTGCCAGGATCATGCCCATGTGATGCTGGCGGTGTGCCGCGCGCGCGGCGTGCCGGCGCGCTACGTGAGCGGCTATATCGATCCCGGCGACGTGCCCGAGATGGCGAGTCACGCGTGGGTCGACGTATGGCTCGACAACGGCTGGGTGACCGTGGACGTCACGCACGCGTGTTTCGCAAGCGAAAAATATTGCCGGATCGCCGTGGGGCGTGACTACGACGCGGCCGCGCCGGTTCGCGGCCGCCGTGTCGGCGGGGCGGGAGAGACGCTCGACGTCAGCGTGCACGTGAGCGCGCAGCAGTCGCAGCAATAGCTTTCCGGATATGGCAAAGACAGCGGCAAGGACAGGAACGAACAAGGAGGCGCATGACGTACTGTGTGGCAATGGCGGTGGAAGAGGGGCTCGTGTTTCTTGCGGATACACGCACGAACGCGGGTGTCGATCACATCAGCACGTCGCGCAAGATGGCCGTGTTCGAGGAGCCCGGCGAGCGCGTGCTCGTGCTGCTCGTCGCGGGCAATCTGGCCATCACGCAGGCCACGCTGCAAGTCCTGACCGAGCCGCAGGACGCGGCGCGCACCACGCTCTGGAACGCGCCGACCATGGTCGAGGCCGCGCGCGTGGTGGGCGAGGCGGTGCGCGAAGTGCATCGGCGCGATGCGGAGGCGCTCAAGACCTTCAACGTCGATTTCAACTGCAGCTTCATCCTCGGCGGGCAGATCGGCAGCCATCCCATGCGGCTCTTCCAGATCTACGCGGCAGGGAATTTCATCGAGACGTCGAGCGTCAATCCGTATTTCCAGATCGGCGAGTCGAAGTACGGCAAGCCGATCATCGACCGCGTGCTCACGCCTGGCACGCCGCTCGACGAGGCCGCGAAGTGCGCGCTCATCTCCATGGACTCGACGCTGCGCTCGAACCTCTCGGTCGGCCTGCCGCTCGACCTGCTCGTATATGAGCGCGACGCGCTGCGCGTCACGCGCTACGCGTCGCTCGACCAGTCGAATGCGTACTTCGAGATGATTCATTCGACGTGGGGCGCGCGGCTGCGACAGGTGTTCGGCGAGATACCCGATCCGCTCTGGACCGACGAAGGCGACGTGCCGCGCCACGAGCGCGCGGCGTTGCCCAGCGCGCCGCGCGCCGCGCATGAGGGTCATGCGCCGGAGCCGCGTCCCGCGCAGACGCTCGCGCAGGCCCAGCCGAACGCTGCGGCGCTCATGCCAGACGCCGCGCCGCGCATGCCGCGCGACGGCTAAAGGGGCAGCCGACGCGGCGCGTGCAAACTTCCTTCCTGCCTCGCCGGGTGCGGAACCGGTATCCTCCTGCATGGCATTCGCGGTACGCCGCGCACTCGCGCGCGTCCCCTCGACACAGGAGGCAGGCTGATGAAGCAGAACGACGACCCAAAGAACGGGCGCCCCGATGACAGTTCCATGACTACGGGCCCCGACGATCCCGCGCGTCGCCGCGTGCTCGGAGGGCTTGCCGCGGTTGGCGTGGGACTCGCGCTCGGCGGCTGCGAAACGCCGGCGCAGAGCGCGGGGAGCACGCCGCGTAGCGCCGCCGACGCGCGCGTCGACGCCGCGCTGCGCGACCAGGTCCGCCAGATCGTCGTGATCTACGCGGAGAATCGCAGCTTCGTCAATCTATACGGCAACTATCCCGGTGTTCAGACGCCGCTCGCCGGCGTGAGCGCCGAGCGCTACGTGCAGCTCGATCGCGACGGCAAGACGCCGTTGCCGCAGTTGCCGAAGATCTGGGGCGGCCTCGTGCCCCAGGCGCAGGAGCTGGACGGCAAGCGTTACATGATTGCCGAGCACGCCATTACCGGCCTCTCGAACCAGCCGTTTCGTATCGTCGACGCGCAGGGCAATCCGTTGCCGAACGGCGTCATCACGCGCGATCTCGTCCATCGTTTCTATCAGAACCAGATGCAGATCAACGCGGGCCGCAACGACCAGTTCGCCGCGTGGGGCGACTCGGGCGGCCTCGTCATGGGCTACTACGAGAATTCGGCGCAGACGCTGCGGCTCTGGAACATCGCCAGGCAGTACACGCTCTGCGACAACTTCTTCATGGCCACGTTTGGCGGCTCGTGGCTGAACCACATCTTCCTGATCTCTGCGCAGGTGCCGCAGTACGCGGATATCCAGACGAGCGCAGCAAAGCATCTCGCTTCGGTCGTGGAGGGCGACGATCCCACCGGCACACGTCTGAAGGTCGCGCCGAACTCGCCGGCCTCGGCGCTCGACGGGCCGCCCAAGTTCGTGAACGACGGGCTCTTGACGCCCGACGGCTATGCCGTCAACACGATGGCCCCGCCGTATCAGCCGAGCAACGTGCGCCCTTCGGAGGACGGCAACCCTGCGCTCGCCGATCCGTCCAACCCGCGCGTGCTGCGCCCGCAGACCTACGCGACGATCGGCGACCGGCTCTCGGCGAAAGGCGTCGACTGGGCCTGGTACAGCGGCGCCTGGCAGTACGCGCTCGATCACCGCGACACGGGCGCGATGCCCGATTTCCAGTATCACCACCAGCCGTTCAACTACTTTGCCAACTTCGCGCCGGGCACGGCCGCGCGCGCGCGTCACTTGCGCGATGCGGGCCTGGGCGACGATCCGTCGACCAACCGTCTGCTCGCGGACATCGACGCGGGGCGCTTGCCTGCCGTCACGTTCTACAAGCCGCAGGGCAACCTGAACATGCACGCCGGCTATGCGGACGTCGAATCGGGCGACCGTCACATCACGGCCGTGATCGAGCACATCCAGCGCGGCTCGCAGTGGGCGAACACGATGATCATCGTCACGCACGACGAGAACGGCGGCTGGTGGGACCCGGTCGCCCCACCCACGGGCGACCGCTGGGGTCCGGGCTCGCGCATCCCGGCGCTCGTTATCGCGCCGTTCGCGAAGAAGGGCTATGTCGATCACACGTTCTATGACACGGTTTC